>NZ_DATAGQ010000166.1:0-30236 GCF_036263595.1 Geminicoccus sp.
GCCGATGTTCGTCCAGACGAGCGCCAAGCCCACTGCCATCATCGCATAGAGAGATCCCTGGAAGAGGCCGCCGAACAGGATCTCGGCCAGTGTGCCCATCGTTCCGCCCTAATGACCGAAGTACATCGACATGATCTCGCCATGGTCCATCGTCTGGCCGGGCCTGATCTCGGTCGCGATCTCGCCGTGGTTGACGAGATAGAGGTGCTGGCTGAGCTCCAGGAGGAACTCCACGTCCTGCTCGACGACGATCAGCGGCACGCCGCCCTTTGAGATCGCCAGCACGGCGGCGCACAGCTCGTCCTTGATCTTTGGTGCCAAGCCCAGGGTCGGCTCGTCCAGGATGAGGAGCCGCGGATGGCTCATCAGCGCCGTGCCGATCGAGACCATCTGTCGCTCGCCGCCGGAAAGGGTGCGGACGCGCTGACGCCAGCGCTCCCGGAGCTTGGGGAAGATCGTCACCACCTTCTCGCGATTGTCCGCCTCGTGGGCGCGGGCATGCGGCGAGTAGGCACCCAGGGTCAGGCAGTCCGCAATCGAGAGGTCCGGGAACAACCGGTTGCCCTGCGGCACATGGACAAGGCCGCTCGCCACGATCGCGCGCGCGCTCCAGCCACCGATGTCCTGGCCGTCGAACCGGATCGTCCCGCTTTTGGGCTTGAGGAGGCCGGAGATCGCACGCAGCAGGGTCGTCTTGCCGTGGCCGTTCGGGCCGAACAGGCCGACATTGCCGAACTTCCCGGCCTCCATGGACAGGCCGTGCAGCACGGTGACGCGGCCATAGCCTGCCGTCAGCCCATCCACCGTGAGGAGCGAGTTCACGCTGCCCTCCGTGTGCCGAGATAGGCTTCCACGACCCTGGGGTCCGCGATCACGCTCTGCGGCACACCGCTCGCCAGGACCTGGCCGTTGTTCAGCACCATGAGGTGCTGCGACAGGCTCATCAGGAAGGTCAGCACGTGCTCGATCAGCACGATGGTGATCCCGCGCTCGGCCGTCCGCCGGATCAGGTCGATCGAGGCTTCGATCTCGGGCTTGGTCAGGCTCGATGCCGGTTCGTCCAGGAGGAGGATGCGCGGGCCCATGGCGATGGCGGTGGCCAGCATCAGGCATTTGCGGTCGAAGACCGATAGCTCGCCGGCAAGGCGGCCGAAGCCGGCACTGCGCAGCCCCATCAACTCCAGAGCATCGGCCGCGCGCCCATGTGCCTCGGCGGAAGGCTTGCCTGGCTTGCCGTAGGTGGAACCGATCAGCGCGTTCTCGAAGACGGTAAGGCCATCGAAGCTGGTTTCGCGCTGGAATGTCCGGGCAAGCCCGAGCCTCGCGATCGAATGCCCGGGAAGGCCCTGGAGGTCGACCCCGTCCAGCCGCACACTGCCGCCGTCCGGGCCGAACGGGATGCCGGTGATGATGTTGAACAGGGTGCTCTTGCCGCTGCCGTTCGGGCCGGCGATCCCGAAGATCTCGCCAGCCTCGACCTTGAACGACACCTGGTCCACGGCCTTCAGCGAGCCGAAGGCCTTCGAGACGTTGTCGACTTCGAGAAGTGCCACGCTTCACTGCATCCAGGGCCGCGGCTTGAACTCGCCGGTCGCATACTTCTCGGGCGAGATCAGGACCCGGCTGCCATCCCAGATCTGGAAGAAGGTGATCGGGATGTAGTCGTCGCCCTGCATGGCGAGGTGCGTGGCCGGATCGAACTTCAGGCGGCCGGCGACCACCTGCTTGTCGGTCTTGGCCAGCGCATCCATGACGGCAGCATGGTCGTCAGGCTCGATCCCGGACTTCAGCGCGTCGAAGTAGAGGTTGGCGATCTCGTAGAGGGCGAGGCCATAGGTGCCGCTCTCCACGCCGTACTCGTCCTTGAACTTCTTCGCGACCTCGTCGGCACGCGGGTTCTGCGGGGAAAAGAGCGGACCGCCCAGCAGATCGTAAACCACGCCGTTCGACTTCGCTCCGGTAAGCTCGACGAATTCCGGCACGCTCGGCGCGTACTGCAGGAAGACCAGGCTCTTGGTCGGCTGCTCCAGGAACTGGGTGAGGAACGAGGCGGAGTTGCCGGGCAGATAGTCGGTATTGATCACCACATCCGGCGGGTCCTGCCGCACCTTGGCCAGGATAGAACGCCAGTCGGTCACGTCGCCGAACGGTACGATCTCGTCAACGGTGATGGTCCAGCCCTTCTCCGTGAACGTCTTCTTCATCCCCTCGGAGATTGTCTTGGAGTAGGCGTTGTCGGAGGAGACGATCGCGACCTTCTTGGTCGGCAGCGTGATCTTGCCGTCGGCGGCCAGCTTTTCGGCGAAGCTCGTCACGTCGGTATTGTAGGCATCGAAGGACGGCGTCCACGACCAGCAGCAGGCATAATCCTCGGGCTTCTCCGCGATGATATCCTTGGTCTGCTGCGAGTTGGCGGCGAGCACATAGGGCATCTCCGCCTCGGCCATGTTCTCGATCTCGAAATTCGTGAGGCTGGCATAGCCCGTCATCATGAAGTGCACGTCCTGGTCGCCCAGGAGGCGCTCGACCGCGCTGGTCACGTTGCCAGCGGACTGGTCCTTCACGTCACCGACCACGAGCTCGAAGGTGTGGCCGTTGATGCCGCCAGCGGCATTCACCTCGTCGATGGCGAGCTGCGCACCGCGTTGGAATTCCTGGCCATCTGCGCTGGCGGGACCCGTCAGGGGAGCGAGCAGGCCGATCTTCACTTGGTCGGCCTTGGCAGCCTCACCCGACCCCACAAGCAGCGCCAAGGTGGCGGCCGTCATCAAGGTGCTGCGCGCGAACCGGGATTCCTGAATTCTGATCGGCATGATATCGTTTCCCCTGAGAGCGCTGCGGTCGCTGCCGGTAGAGCAGTGCAATCGCGGTGCCAGGCGACCTTGCGATTGTCGCCTGCCCTGTGCCGCCACCGGGAACATCGGTTGCCAGTGGGTTCTGCGAAAGTTGATGTGTCAACAAAGTAGGCAGGTTGCGCAAAACTTGAAAAGATCATTTCATGGCATGGCCATGGCGGGGACGGGTGCAGAGAGCGGCGCATAGGAGGCGCGATGCCGGTCAAGGAAAGCTCGATCGAAACCAGCCACGCCAAGCTTGCCGTGCGGCAGTCCGAGGGCAGTGGCACGCCCGTCCTGATGATCCATGGCAACTCCAGCAGCGGCGCTGTGTTCCGCAACCAGCTTGAGGGCCCGATCGGGCAGCGCCACCGGCTGATCGCTCCCGACCTGCCCGGCCACGGCAGCTCGTCCGATGCGCCAGACCCAGAACGCTCCTACAGCATGGAAGGCTACGCGGACGCGATGGCCGAACTGCTCCGGCTGCTTGGCATCGAGCGGGCCGTCGTGTTCGGCTGGTCGCTCGGTGGCCATATCGGACTGGAGCTGATCGCGCATTTCCCTGCCATGCTCGGCCTCATGATCACCGGCACCCCACCGATCTCGGGTGCGGACGCCATGAAGGGCTTTCGGACCACCCCGCACATGAACCTGGCGGGCAAGCAGGACTTCACGGAACAGGATGTGGAGGACTACGCGCATAGCACGTGCGGTGAGCCGTTCGAGCCCTTTCTGCGGGACGTGGTGGCGCGCACGGATGGGCGGGCCCGCCGGCTGATGGTCGAGAAGTTCGTGGCTGGTACAGGCGTGGACCAGACCCGCGTGGTGGGGACGGCAACCGTACCGCTCGCCGTGGTGAACGGCATCGAGGAGCCGTTCGTGAATCTCGAATTTGTTCGCAACGTCCGCTATGCGAACCTTTGGCAGGGAAGGACGATCGAGATTCCGAACTCGGGCCATGCACCCTTCTGGGATGCGCCGGCCGTGTTCGATCCGATCTTCGAGCAGTTCCTGCGCGACGTCGACCGGCCGACCTGAGCGGCGGAGGCGCTTGGCCCGATTCTTGAGTGCTATTGTTCAACGAGCTCTTGGATAGGTGAGAGAACAGAAGATGAGCAAGCTGCCTGGACTGGTTCATGCGGTCGCGATCGCCGCCTGCATGGGAACGGCGGTGCCGGCCAGAGCCGACATCGTCATCGGTGCTGCCCTCAACCTGACCGGCATCCAGGCACCGATGGACGAGCCGGGCTTCCGCGGCGCCCAGGTGGCGGTCAAGGAGATCAACGATGCGGGCGGGCTGCTGGGTCAGCAGGTCAAGCTCGTGAACATGGACGGCAAGTCTGACCCGGTCACGGTCGGCAACGTCGCCGTGCAGCTGGTCGACGAGGGTGCTCAGCTGATCATGGCGCCCTGCGACTTCGACTTCGGCAGCCCTGCGGGCCGCGAGGCGCAGGCCGCGGGCCTGGTCGGCATCTCCACCTGTGCCTCGGATCCGCTCTACAGTTCCTGGTCGCTCGGCGACAAGCAGTTCACCCTGTCCATGTGGAACACCACCATGGGTGCGGCGGCCGCGGACTTCGCCCTCGAGAAGGGCTGGAAGAACGCCTACGTCGTTACCGACCAGTTCATCGCTTACACCAAGTCGCTGCCCAAGTACTTCAAGGCGCAGTTCGAGGCCGGCGGCGGCAAGATCCTCCTGGAGGATAGCTACAACAACGGTGACAACGACTTCTCTGCCCAGCTCGCCCGCCTGCAGGCTCTGCCCGAGAAGCCGGACGTCATCTTCCTTTCTTCCTACGGCACCGACATCGGCGTGATCATCCGTGCGCTACGGGAAGTCGGCTACGACGCGCCGGTCCTCGGCGGTGACGCCTATGACGACCCGGCACTCCATCAGGCCCTGGGCGAGAAGTTCGGCAACGACGTCTACTTCGTCACCCACACCTGGGCCGGCCCCGGCGCCAGCCCGGAGATGCAGAAATTCCTGGGTCTTTACAAGGACATGTACCAGAAGGACCCGGATACCTCCTTTGTCGCCACCGGCTACGACACCGTCATGCTGCTCGCCGAGGCGGTAAAGGCGGCCGGCTCCACCGATGGCGAGGCTGTCGCCAAGGCCCTGGAGGATGGCCAGTTCAAGCTGCTCACCGGCGAACTCGATTATACGCCCGCCGCCGAGGGTCACATGCCGAACAAGGCGGCCGCGATCATCCAGCTTACCGGCGGCAAGACCTCGTTCGTCGGCTGGCGCCGTCCGGCCTCGGTACCTGCGCCCTGATCGACCGTTGATCCCGGCAGGCACGGCCGCCCGTGCCTGCCGTTTCCCCGTACCTTCCGTCTGGACCTGCCGATGTCGGATGGCCGCCTGCGGGCGCGCGACGTGAGTGTCGAGTTTTCCGGGCTGCGTGCGCTGGATGGCGTTTCCCTGGATCTGGATCGTGGCGAGATCGTTGGGCTGATCGGTCCGAACGGTTCCGGTAAGACCACGATGGTCAACGCGATCACCCGGCAGGTGCCGCTGGCCGGCGGCGAGGTGACCGTCGACGGCGTGTCCCTCAACGATCTGAAACCCCACGAAGTAGCGAGGCGCGGCATCGTGCGCTCGTTCCAGATCGTCCGCCTGTTCGATCACCTGACCGTTGCCGAGAACGTCGAGACCGCGGCCCTGGCACAGGGGCATGGACGACGGGCGGTGCAATCTCGGGTCGAGGAGTTGCTGATGGAGTTCGGCCTTGCCGGCCGTGCCGACAGCCTCGCCTCGGAACTCAGCTACGGGGACAAGCGCCGGGTCGAGATTGCAAGGGCGCTGGCCGCCGAGCCGGCCTTCCTGATCCTGGACGAGCCGGCGGCTGGCATGAACGAGGGCGAGTCGGACGTCCTGCTCGCCCTGCTCTCCGCCCTGCCAACCAGGCGCAAGCTGGGCCTCCTCATCATCGATCACGACATGGCGCTGATCATGCGGCTCTGCCATCGTCTCCACGTGCTGGCGTCGGGTCGGACGATCGCCGCAGGCTCGGTCGAGAGCGTTCGACGGAACCCCGCCGTGATCGAGGCCTATCTCGGCTCGTCCGCGACCACCGCCCATGCTTGAGGTCAATGGCCTGCAGGTGAACTACGGCGCCATCCGTGCCGTGCGCGACGTTTCGCTGCGCGTGGCGGAGGGCGAACTGGTTACGCTGCTCGGCGCGAATGGAGCGGGTAAGTCCTCTACCCTCCTGGCCATTGCCGGCGCCTTGCGCTCCGGGGGCACGATTCGGGTCGATGGCGCCGACGTGACGTCCTGGACGCCTGAGCGGCTGGTGCGCAAGGGCATCGCCATGGTGCCCGAGACGCGAGATGTCTTTCCGGACCTCACGGTCGCGGAGAACCTCCTGCTCGGCGCGTATACCCGCCGCCGGGACAGCGCCGGCGTGGCGAGCGACACCGAGCGGATGTACGCCCTGTTCCCGCGTCTGAAGGAACGGGTGGCGCAGGCGGCCGGAACGCTCTCGGGCGGCGAGCAGCAGATGCTGGTGATCGCGCGGGCCCTGATGTCCCGCCCGCGTCTCCTTCTGCTCGACGAGCCTTCGCTGGGCCTGGCGCCTACGATCGTCGACCAGATCTTCGACATGATCGCCGACTTGAAGCGCCAGCGTCTGACCATTCTCCTGGTCGAGCAGAACGCGTCCAAGGCGCTGGCCGTGGCCGACCGGGCCTATGTGCTGCGCCTGGGCCAGGTGGCAGTCGAGGGCAGGGCGGCCGACATCGCCGCCGCCTCGGACCTCGAACCTCTCTATCTCGGCGGCTGAGGGCGATGCAGACCCTGATCCAGTTCACGATCGACGTGCTCAGCCTGGGCGGCGCCTATGCCCTCATGGCCCTGGGCCTGGTCATCGTCTACGGCATTCTCAAGCTCGTGAACTTCGCCTATGGCGAGCTCATCATGGTCACCGGCTACGGCCTGTTCCTGGTGAACGGCTCGGGCCTGCCCTGGATCGTGATGGCAGCCATCGCCGTATGCATCGCGATCGCGACGGGCATCGCCACTGATTACGTGGCGTTCCGCCCGGTCCGCTCGAAATCGGTCACCGCCGTCCTCATCACCTCGTTCGCCTTTTCGACCATCCTGCAGAACGCGGCCCTCCTGTTCATCTCGCCCCGGCCGCGCAACGTGCCGCTGCCGGACTTCTTCTCGCAGACGGTCGAGTTCGCGGGTGTCATCGTGCCGGCCCGCAACCTCATCACCATCGTAGCCTCGATCCTCCTCCTGGTCGTGTTCGCCTGGGCCATGAAGAAGACGGTGCTCGGAATCGCGATGCGCGCGGCGGCGACCCAGTTCCGCATGGCGCGCATGCTGGGCGTGCCGGCCAACCTCATCATCTCCTCGGCGTTCGCGATCAGCGGCTTCTTCGCCGGCGTCGTCGCCCTGCTCTGGATCGGCCGGATCGGCTCGGTCACGCCGGGAATCGGCATGGAGCCTCTGCTGGTGGCGTTCATCGCCACCGTGATCGGCGGGATGCGCAGCCTGCAGGGCGCCGTGCTGGGCGGTTTCCTGCTGGCCTTCGTCAACACAGGCCTGAACTACACCCTGCCGCAGCAACTCCTGGAATTCCGGGACGCCTTCACCTTCACGCTTGTCATCCTGATCCTTCTCTGGCGCCCCGACGGCCTGATCCGCGGTCCTGCCACTGGCCAGCGGACCTGACGCTCTTGCGCAAAGGCAACCTCCTCACCTTCCTCATCCTCCTGGGACTCGTGGCGCTGCTCGTCCTCGTCCCCCAGCTTATCGGGGTCCGTGTCGTCGAGCGCATCGCCACGGCGCTTGCCATCAGCCTCGTGCTGGTGGTGGGGCTGCAGACTTTCACCGGCAACTCGGGCATCCTATCCTTTGCCCATATCGGGTTCATGGGGATCGGCGCCTATGTCTCCGCGGTGCTGACCATCCCTGTGCAGATGCGAGGCATGGCGCTGCCGGACCTGTACGGGGTCGTGAAGACCCTGGAGGTCTCACCCTATCTCGGCATGCTGATCGGCGGCCTGGCCGCAGCCCTGGTGGCAGCGGTCGTATCCTATCCGCTGATGCGCCTGTCCGATGCGCCGGCCGTCATCACCTCGTTCGCGCTGCTGGTCGTGCTCTACACCATCCTCAATCACTGGAGCGCGGTCACCAATGGGCCACGGACGCTGTTCGGCCTGCCGAACGCGACCGGTCTGCCGCTCGCCGGCGGCGTCGCCGCCATCGTGATCATGGTGGCCCTGGTCTTCAAGGAATCGCGGATCGGCATGCTCCTGCGTGCCTCTCGCGATGACGAGAGGGCGGCTGCCGCCCTCGGCGCCAGCATCCCGGTCCTGCGCTGGCGCGCCTTTATCCTGAGTGCCTTGATCGCCGGCGTCGGCGGGGCGCTCTGGGGCCATTTCGTGACCTCGTTCTCGCCGAAGGCCTTCTACCTCAAGGAGACCTTCGTGATCCTGGGCATGCTGGTCATCGGCGGCATGAACACGGTCACGGGTGCGGTGGTCGGCACCTTCGCCGTCACGCTGGCCTTCGAAGGGCTGCGCGCGTTCGAGACCTCACTGAACGCGTCCGGCATGTTCTCGGAACAGGTGGTGGGTATCACCGAGATCGTGCTGGCGCTCGCCATGATCGGCATGATGTTCCTCAGGCCTGGCGGCATGTTCGCCTCCACCGAGATCGGCCCCCTGCTGGCCCGCCGCTTCACCCGTACCAAGAGCTGACCGATGAGCTGGAAGACCAGGCACCGCTCCTTCTACTATGCCAACGCGCCCGAGCCTGATGACATGGTGCTCGATCCGGCCGAAACGGCACTCCTCGTGATCGACGTCCAGAAGACCTACCTCCTGCCCAAGGCCGACACGGCCGAGAACGAGGCCTGGCAACCGTTCTTCCGGCGCATGAACGAGGTGGTGATTCCCAATATCAAGCGCCTGATCGACGACAGCCGCCAGCGCGGCGTGGAAGTGATCTATGCGCGTATCGCCTGCCTGAAAAATGATGGACGCGACCGCTCGCTGAGCCAGAAGCGGCCTGGCTTCAACTACCTCCTCCTGCCCCGCAACGAAGCCGAGGGCCAGGTCGTCGACGAACTGGCGCCCAAGGGTGACGACATCGTGGTGGAGAAGACCACCGACAGCGCCCTGACGGGCACCAACCTCAGGATCCTGCTGGCCAACATGGGCATCCGCAACGTGCTGGCGACGGGCATCTTCACCGACCAGTGCGTGTCTTCCACCGTGCGCAGCCTGTCCGACGAGAGCTTCAACGTCCTCGTGGTCGAGGATTGCTGTGCCGCCGCCACGATGGAACTGCAGGACCGGGAGTTGGAGATCATCAACATGATCTATTGCCATGTCGTCCGGCTCGACGAATTGATGGGCTTCTATCCACAGTAGCGGCTCCGTCGTTGGATTTGACAGGAAAATCTCAGATCAACTAGCTTTGGGGCCGTAACAAGCCGATGCTCTCCCTCGCCTGCGAAGGCGAGCCTTCAGCCATGGGTAACGGCGTGCCGTCCCTCGCGGGGTCGGCTAGGAACTGAACTTCCCATGTGGATACGCGCCGTCGATCCGAACACCCGAGGGACCGGGGCACGGCCATGAACCTGACGCAGCGCCTGTTCTTGCTCGGATTGTTGTCGCTGGCGCCTGCAATTGCAGTGGTCGTCTACTTGCAGTTCGAGCTCAGGGCGGCTCGCGAGGCGGAGGCCCGCGATCTGGTCACCCGGCAGACCCACCAGGCTAGTTCTGAGATCAACCGTCTGGTGGAGGGGATTCGCACGCTCCTCGTGACGGTGGCATCTGCACCTGCTGTCCAGCTATTCGACAACGACACGTGCTCCGCCTTTCTGAGCCGCCTCGGCCAGGCATTGCCCCACATTCGAAGCATCGGGATCCTAGATGCCGACGGCGACCTGCAATGCGCCAGCCGCGCAATCCAGGCTCCCCTGAGCTACGCCGATCGGCGCTACTTCCAGCAAGTGGTCGCGTCACGCTCCTTCGTGATCGGAACCTATACCCTCAGCAGGTGGAACAATCGTGACGCAATCCTGCCGTTCGCGGTCCCGATCCTCACCGATACTGCCGAGCTTAAGGGAGTCGCGGTTGCATCCCTCGATGTTCGATATCTGAATGACGAGGTAAAGAAGTGGGCGCTCGAGAAGGGTAGCTCTCTCACCATCGCCGACAGTGACGGAGTGATCCTCGCGCGCACGCCGTTACCCGAACGTTTCGTGGGAACGCAGATCCCAGAGCCGTTCATGCGATGGGTGCATGGGGACAAGCCGGACACGGAGGAGGCACGGAGCCAGGATGGCACGGAACGGATCATCTCCTACATCCCCGTCCGCTCGCAGCCCCTCCAGGGCCTCTATCTGAGCACGGGTATCTCGAAGGAGGCGGCATTCGCCTATGTCGAGCGTGCGACGCGGATCAGCCTCATCATCATGGTGTTGGGTCTCCTGGCGATGCTGGCCTGCATCTGGTGGGCAGGACGCTACTTCATCCGCAAGCCCGTGGACCGCTTGCTCAAGCTTGTCGAAGGCTGGACGGCCGAGCCTCCGGTGCCGCGCTCTCCGCCGGCCGACGGAGGGGAGTTCGGGGAAATCGGCAAGGCGCTGAACCGGATGGGTGAGATCTTCGTCCTGCAGCGCGAACGGGAAAAGGAGCATCAGGAGCGACTGCAAATCCTGCTCAAGGAGCTGAACCATCGGGTCAAGAATATGCTGGCCGTCGTGCAGGCAATCGTGAACCAGGGGCTGCGCGCCTCCGACGTCGATGCCGACACACGGGCGAAGATCGAGGCACGTCTCGTTGCCCTCGCCCATTCCCATGATCTGCTGACAGAAGAAAACTGGCGAGGCTCCTCACTCGAGGGCCTGGTGCGCCGGACCCTGGAGCCGTTCGGCCTCTCGACCGACCGGGCCCACAGCTACCAGATCACTGGTGATCTCGTTCAGTTGAACCCCCGGGTTACGCTCTCTATCGGCATGGCCCTGCACGAACTCGCGACAAACGCCGTGAAGTATGGAGCACTGTCCAGCGAAGCCGGCATCGTCGTCATCAGTTGGACCGTGGCCAGCACCCCCAAGGGACCACGGCTCACCATCAGGTGGCGGGAGCGCGATGGCCCGCCGGTGAGCCCGCCATTGCACAAGGGTTTCGGTTCCCGCCTGATTGAGCGCAGCCTTGCCCGAGAATTGGAGGGGCGTGTCGAACTCAGCTTTGACGCCTCGGGCCTGCAATGCGACATCGAGATCCCGTTGCCGCATGAAAGCGAACCTGCAGCAGCGGCCCCCGGTGGCAGCCTCGCGGCTTGAAGCACTGCCCCCTGGTCAAGTGAACGGAGTGGCAGCCGCGCTCTAGCCTGGGCAATCGCCGGCTGCGACGCCGTTCCTTCGTCCTTCCCTGATGTGGACTGGACAACCCCGTCAGGCGGCGTCAGGTCTGGTCGGCGGCAGAACCCGCCACCATCGTGCCTCCCATGGCCGAGCTGGCGGAACCTTGATTGGACGGCCTTGAGGCAGAGCACATGATCGAGGACTACGCGCTCATCGGGTCCACGACGGGCGCTGCCCTCGTGCATCGTGATGGCACCATCGCCTGGCTGGCCCTGCCCCGGTTCGATTCGGAAGCCATGTTCGCGAGCCTGCTGGGCGATGAGCGTCACGGCGCCTGGACAATGGGCGTCGCCTCTGGCCAAGCGAGCGTCTCGCGCCGCTATCGGCAAGGCACCTTCATCCTGGAGACATCCTTCGAGACCGCGTCCGGCAGGGCGACGGTCATTGATTTCATCGCGCTGCCCGACAACGAGGACCGACATCGGCTGGTACGGCTCGTCCGTGGTGAAGCCGGCAGCCTGGCGTTCCTGACGGAGATCCGCTTCCGCTTCGGCTACGGGGCCTACACACCCTGGGTACAGCACCAGGAGAGCAGCATCTTCGCAGTGGCGGGGCCCGATGCAGTCCGCATGACGAGCGACGTGCCCCTGGAAAATGCCCGCTTCACGAGCTCCGCCAAGTTCACGGTCGCGGCGGGGGAATCCGTGGCGTTCGTGCTGGAATGGTATCCGTCGCACCGGCCGGCCCCGCCACCAGTCCACGATGTTGAAAGCCTGCTCGAAACCGCGACGGCAAAAATGCAAGCCTGGGCCGAGCGGTCCACCTACCGTGGTCCCTACCAGGACGTCGTCGAACGTTCGCTCCTGACGCTCAAGGCACTGACCTACAGTCCGACGGGCGGCATCGTCGCCGCACCGACGACCTCCCTCCCGGAATGGCCGGGCGGCGTGCGCAACTGGGACTACCGCTATTGCTGGATCCGTGATGCAGTTCTGACGATTTATGCCCTGATCGTTTCCGGCTATCGGGAGGAGGCGGATGCATGGCGGCGCTGGCTGATGCGGGCGCTGGCCGGCTCGCCGGACGAACTCCAGATCATGTATGGACTGCATGGCGAACGCCGGCTGACGGAATGCGAGCTTGACTGGCTGCCCGGCTTCGAAGGCAGCCGGCCAGTCCGCGTGGGCAATGAGGCGTACAAGCAGCGTCAGCTGGATGTGTATGGCTCGGTGATCGCAGCCTTCTATGTGGCCCGACGCGCCGGACTGAACGATACCGACGAGGTCTGGCCCTTGGAGCAGATCCTGGTCGCCAAGCTGGCCACCTTGTGGCGGGAGAAGGATTCGAGCCTTTGGGAGGTCAGGGGCGAGGAACGGCACTTCGTCCATTCCAAATTGATGTGCTGGCTCGCCTTTCATGTGATGGTGCTGAGCGCGCAGGAATTCGGGCTGGACGGACCGGTCGATGAATGGCGTCGCATGCGCGACGAGATTCACGCGGACATCTGCGCGCGTGGCTATGATGAGCGGACGAACAGCTTCGTCCAGTACTATGGTGCGGACGGCGTGGATGCCGCGCTGCTGCTCATGCCGTTGCTGGGTTTCCTGCCGTTCGACGACTCCCGGATCCAGGGCACGATTGCCCGGATCGAGCGAGAGTTGATCCGGGACGGGCTGGTCCTGCGCTACCTCACCAAGGAGCGCATCGACGGCCTGCCTCAGGGCGAAGGCGCTTTCCTTGCATGCAGCTTCTGGCTCTGCGACGTCTATGTCGCCATGGGCCGGCGTGAGGAAGCCCACGCTCTGTTCGGCCGGCTGGTGGCCATCGGCAACGACCTTCATCTGTTCGCTGAAGAATTCGATCCGGCCGCGAACCGCCAGCTCGGCAATTTTCCGCAGGCCTTCTCCCATCTCGCTCTCATCAACAGCGCGCATGTCCTGGCCCGCTCGTCTGGTGGGGCCTGGCAGGTCGCCAATCACGACCCGGACGGCCAAGCCCGCTGAGCGGATCGTGCAAGTCGCGCTTTGGCCCCTCCATGGCTTTAGACGGGTCTGATCAGGCGAGGGCTAGAAGTGGTGTGGCCGTCCGAGGCCAAGCCGTCGGACCGGCCGTGCCAGTTCGGCAGGCGGCCTGTGATCGAAGGACGTGAAGGATTTGTCGGAGCCGTTCAGGCAGCACGGTCTGGATGAAGCGCTCGATCTGGTTCACGAGACCCAAGGGGGACGATCGGCGGTTCGCGTGGCTGCAAGTACTGGCGCGCGAGTAGCCGGCGCTGCCTGCATACGCTCACCCTTCCGACCGCGACGGTTGGCCCACTCACAACAAACAGAAGGTAAAGGCTGATCGAAAATTCAGCGCTCATTTTTCCGTTCATGTTCTGCGGCTTAGAAGGCTGTTGCAGAAGCAAGTCAGTCTCGTTGCCGCTCGGACGACGGGGCCGCACACCCGTAGACGGCATGAACTGACAATGCATAAGCTTGGGCCCGCTTGGCGCCTGAATGGCCAGCCTTGTTTTCATGGACATCATCGATACGGGGGATGAGCTGTGGTGAGGGTCGGGTCGACCGTTGCGCCTACTTTTGCCGAATTGTTTACCCCCAAGCTCGTGACGGTTCTGCGCGAAGGATATGGCCTTGGCGATCTGAAGGCGGACATGGTCGCGGGCCTGACGGTCGCGATCGTGGCGCTGCCCCTCTCCATGGCGATCGCGATCGCTTCGGGCGTGACACCTGACCGGGGCCTCTACACCGCGATCATCGGCGGGTTCATCATCTCTGCGCTGGGTGGCAGCCGGTTCCAGATCGGTGGTCCCGCCGGGGCCTTCATCGTGCTGGTGGCGGCCACGGTGGCCATGCACGGTGTGGACGGGCTGATCCTCGCCACCATGCTGTCGGGCCTGATCCTGATCGCCGTCGGTCTTCTCAGGCTTGGCACCTTCATCAAGTACATTCCCTATCCCGTCACTGTCGGCTTCACCTCCGGCATCGCGGTCATCATCTTCGCCAGCCAGATCAAGGAACTGTTGGGCCTTGTGCTGGAGCGTCCGGAGCCTGGGCCGATCGTGCCCAAGATCGAAGCGCTGGCCGGCGCGCTGCCGACCATCAATCCCGCCGCCGTGGCCGTGGCCGGCCTGGGCATCGCCATCATTCTGGGCGTGCGGAAGTATCGCCCTCACTGGCCTGGCTTCCTGATCGCCGTGGTACTGGCATCGGTCGTGGCCTGGATCCTGGGCCTCCCCGTCGAGACGATCGGCTCACGGTTCGGCGGAATCCCGAGCGCCCTGCCAGCGCCGCATTTGCCGGATCTCACGATGGACAAGGTGGTCGAGGTGATCCCGACCGCCATTTCCTTCGCGCTCCTGGGCGGAATCGAAAGCCTACTTTCGGCGGTTGTCGCCGACAGCATGAGCGGCCACCGGCATCGTTCCAACTGCGAGTTGGTCGCTCAAGGTCTGGCGAATGTCGCGTCCGCCCTGTTCGGTGGATTTTGCGTGACCGGTACGATTGCCCGTACCGCGACGAACGTCCGATCAGGAGCGCGCGGCCCCGTGTCCGGCATGCTCCACGCGGTGTTCCTCCTGTTGTTCATGTTGGTGGCTGCACCACTGGCCAGCTTCATTCCGCTGCCGGCGCTGGCGGCACTGCTGGCCGTCGTCGCCTGGAACATGGCCGAGCGGCATGCCTTTGCGACCCTGCTTCGTGCCTCGCGCGGTGACGCCGTCGTACTGCTCGTGACGTTCCTGCTCGTCGTGTTCCGGGACCTGACCGAGGGCATCGTCGTCGGATTCGGTATCGGTGCCCTATTGTTCGTGCACCGGATGGCGCAAGCTGTGCAGATCGAGAGCGGCCTGCCCTTGCTCGAGGAGGATCGTTCCGACCTGACGCGCGATGCCGGCCGGATGCCTTACGATTCGGGCCTGGCGGCCGATCCGGATCTTGCGGTCTACCGCATCTCGGGCTCGTTCTTCTTCGGTGCCGCGGCAAGCGTGGCTGCGGCCCTCGATAGGATCGGAGAACACCCCAAGGCTCATGTCATCGACTTCTCGGCGGTACCGCTGCTGGATTCGACGGCCGCCGCCACCATCGAAGGCTTCGTGCATCGAGCCAGCCGCCAAGGCGCGCTCATCTACATTGCCGGTGCGCAGCCGGCGGTCCGCCGCATGCTGCTGACCCACGGTGTCCGGCCGCCGCGCGTCAGGTTCAAGGCGAAGCTGCCGGACGCCATTGCATCGGCACGTTCCCAGCTGGACGCGCCAGCCGATCCGCTTCCCGTGCATGCATCCTGATGCGGCAGCGGCTCGCTCAGGGCCGGTCCGGCAGGTCCAGTTCATAGCCCAGCCGGGCCGCAGCGTTGCGGATATGGATGGCCATGGCGTCGTGCGCACGGGCAGCATCGCGTGCTGCGATGGCCTCGTAGATCGCGGCGTGTTCGGCAATCGTGACTTCGACGATGTCGACAACGGCAGCACCCGAACGCTCCCGCGTCTCCATGATCGTCACCCGTACCTGCTCAGACAGGAAGCTGATCGCCATCTTGATATAGGCGTTGCCGGTGCCCACCGCGATCGCTTTGTGGAATTCCAGGTCGGCGTCCACGCCGCCGGCCACCCATTTCTCTGTGCCGCGCATGCGAGCCAGCGCTTCACCCAGGGCTGCCAGTTGCGCGTCGGTGCGTCGCCGCGCGGCAAGGCTTGCCGCGCGGATCTCCAGGATGCCGCGCAGCTCGAACAGCGCCAGGAAGGCAGAGCGATCGGACAGCGCCTCGGCATCGAAGCGCAGCGTGGGAATGCCTGTCGAACGGGCGACGAACGCACCGACCCCCTGACGGGACTGGATGATGCCGTCGGCACGCAAGCGGGAGATCGCTTCCCGGACGACGTTGCGGCTGACCCCGAAGCTGTCGGCGAGCGCTTGCTCCGTAGGCAGCCGATCTCCCGGCTTCAACCGCTCGTCGACGATCTGCTGCAGGATCTGCGAGGCGATCCTGGAGGGGAGCAGCGGCCCGCGGCCGAGTAGGTCGATCTTCATGTGGTCCCTGCGGACGTAGGCTGCCTCATTCGAGGACCCGGCCAGGACTCATCCATCCGGCTGGGTCGAGCGCATCCTTGATACGCTTCATGAGCTCAAGATGGACTTGCGGCTTTCGTGCCAGGAATGCGGCCCTCTTCTTGATGCCGATACCGTGCTCCGCACTGATCGACCCGCCCAGCCGGTCGACCTCGGTCAGGATGATCTCCTCGCAGGCGTGGAGGAAGTCTGGCAACTGGCCTGCCGGCAAGCCCAAGGGCGGCAGCACGTTCAGGTGGATGTTGCCGTCGCCGATATGCCCGTAGGAGAGTGGCAGGCAGTCTGGCTCATGAGCCCGTAGCGCTTGTTCGGCACTGGCGATGAAGGCGGCGATCGCAGAGATGGGGATGGAGACATCGGTACGCAGGTGGCGCCCGCGGCGGACCTGTCCTTCGATCAAGCCCTCCCGGATGCGCCAGAAATCCCTGGCCTGGGTCGTGTTGGCGGCAATCGCGCCGTCGATGATATGTTCCTGTTCCATCGCCCCTTCCAGAAACCGCTCGAGGATCGGGCGAAGGTCGATCAGGCCGCCGGTTGACGCTTCCAGCAGGATGTAGGTCGGCACCGGATCGAAAGGCTCACGCAAACCCGGCATGACCTCCAGGGCCAGTTCCACGCAGCGACGCGGCATGAGCTCGAAGGCTGACAGCAGGTCGCCCATGTCGCGGCGGGCGCGGGAGAACAGGGCGACCGCATGCTCCACCGACGGAAGTCCCAGGAGCGCCGTCTGGACCTGGCTCGGGCGCGGATAGAGCTTCAGGCTGGCTGCCGTGACGATCCCGAGAGTGCCCTCTGCGCCGATGAACAGTTGCTTCAGGTCATAGCCGGTATTGTCCTTGCGCAGGCCGCTCAAGCCGTCGAACAGGCGGCCGTCCGGCAAGACCACCTCGAGGCCGAGAACGAGATCCCGGGTCATGCCATAGCGCAGCACATTGATGCCGCCTGCATTCGTCGCGATGTTGCCGCCAATCTGGCAACTGCCCTGGGCGCTCAGCGAGAGCGGGAAGTAGAGGTCCTCGGCGGCAGCCGCCCCTTGCACCGACTCGAGGATGCAGCCGGCTTCCGCCACCATGGAGAAACCAAGCGGATCGACCTGCCGGATCCGGTTCATGCGCTCCAGGCTGACCACGACTTCGTTGCCGGCCTCGGTAGGGGTGCCTCCGCCGACCAGCCCGGTATGGCCGCCCTGCGGGACAACCGGGAGGCCGGCCGCCATGCAGCGCCGCACGATCGCCTGGACCTCAGCCGTGCTGCGCGGGCGCAGCACGATCCGCGCATACCCGCGGTGGTCGCCGGACCAGTCCTGCTCGTAGCGCAACCGTTCAGCCGTGTCCTCGATTGGTCCGAACTCGCCAAGAGCCGCACGAAGCTCGTCCGAGGTGGCTTTGTTCGCCTGGTCCATGCTGGTTCCGTCCGTTGTTCTTTCTCGCATGGCGAGCGGCGCCGCGCATCATTATGGCGAATTGAGGGGTTGTAGGACAACAGGATTATGGTACGTCTTTGGTCAAAGAGCATCAGACGCTGATGCGGCGTGTCAGCCGCAGAAGGGAGGCGCATGTTCGTGACGCCGGAGGGCGAGCAGGTCCTCGTCATCGACGGCCACATCCACCTCTGGGATGCGCGCCCGGAGAACCGCCGCAATCGCTACGGCCTGACCTTCATCGAGAGCTTCTGGGGCTCCCATGTCGGCATGACGCCCAAGGACCAGCGCTGGGACTTCGACCGGTTCTGCTGGTACGGCATCGAGGGTGCCGCCAAGGATCTGTTCGAGGACGGCTATGTCGATTACGGCATCATGCTGCCCACGAACCTGCACGACTTCTACGTCAACGGCTTCAACACGATCCAGCAGTGCGCCGCCTTCAAGGAGGCCTACCCGGACAAGGTGATCCTGAACGGCCGCTTCGACCCGCGGGACGGCCAGCGGGGCCTGGACCGGCTGGAGGCCGAGCACGAACGGTGGAAGTTCAAGGGCGCCAAGCTCTACACGGCCGAGTGGAACGGCGTGTCCAAGGGATATTCGCTGCGCGACGACTTCATCGCTCCCTACATGGAGAAGTGCCGCCAGCTCGGCATCAAGAACATCCACATCCACAAGGGGCCGACGATCCATCCACTCAACAAGGATGCGTTCGACGTGCACGATGTGGACTACGTGGCGACCGCGTTCCCCGACCTGAACTTCGTTATCGACCATTGCGGGATGCCGCGGATCGACGACTTCTGCTGGATCGCCGGGCAGGAGCCTAACGTCTATGGCGGCTTGGCCCTGATCCCATCCTTCATCCATGCGCGACCGAAATACTTCGCGCAGATGATGGCCGACCTTCTGTTCTTCCTGGGGCCCGACCGGCTGATCTTCGGCTCGGACTACGGCATCACCAGCCCGAAATGGATCGTGGAGCAATTCATGGCCTACCAGTTCCCAGACGAACTGGCCCAGGAGGCAGGTACGCAACTCACCATGGAGGTGAAGCGCAAGATCCTGGGGCTGAACGCGGCCAAGCTGTACGATATTCAGGTCGATCCGATCTTTCAGCTCCAGGTATCGTCGAAGGAGGACGAGGGCGAACTGACCCATCCGGTCGTTGCCGGGGGCATCGATGTCGCCGCTTGAGCTGCCCGTGATCGACACGGCCGAGAAGGCTGAGGTCATGGCACGGCTCGACGAGGTGTTCGATCCGGAGCTCGACCAGTCGGTCACCTCGATGGGCTTCATCGAGAGCGTCAGGATCGAGGACAGAGTGGTCGACGTGGCCTTCCGCCTGCCGACCTTCTGGTGCTCGGCCAACTTCGCCTTCCTCATGGCGGTCGACATGAAAATTGCCATCGAGCAACTGGACTGGGTGGGAGAGGCCAGGATCCGTTTGGTCGACCATTTCGCGGCGCGCAAGATCAACGAGGGTGTTGCCCGCAGCGCCCGCTTCGACGAGGTGTTCGCTGGCGAGGCGACGACGGATCTTTCCGAGATCCGCAAGTTGTTCCGTGAGAAGGCCTTTCTCGGCCGGCAGGCCAGCTTTCTGCGGGCGATGGTGGCTGAGCGGGGTGTCGAGGCGGCGCTGGCGCTGACCCTGGGCGGGCTGCGCGAGCTGGCGCATGGAACAGGCGAACTGCGGCCGCTGGCGCTGCGCTACCTGACCGCGCGCCTGGTGGATGGCGGGCCGGTCACGCCGGATGCACCGGCATTCACCACCTTGGCCGGTGACGCCGTGACTGTGGAACGGTACACGCAGCACCTGCGCGAAATCCGCCGGGTGCGCGGTGCTGCCGAGGCCAATGCCGAGATGTGCCGCATCTACCTGGAAGCGCGCTACGCCGGTGCCCAGCCGGGCACCGGCACGACCCTTGAAGGGAAGAGACACGCCCATGGCTGACAACAAGTTTCAGATGATGCACACGATGGTCCGGGTGAAGGACCTCGACAAGTCGCTGGATTTCTACACACGCCTGCTCGGCATGCAGCTCCTGCGCAAGATGGACTTTCCGGAGGGCAAGTTCACGCTGGCCTTCGTCGGCTATGGACCCGAGGAAACCCATGCCGTGGTCGAGCTGACCCACAACTGGGACCAGAAGGAGCCCTACGACCTCGGCAACGGCTATGGCCATATAGCCCTTGGCGTCCGTGACATCCACGGCATCTGCAAGCAGCTGGAAGAGGCGGGCGCCAAGATCCCGCGGCCGCCGGGACCGATGAAGCACGGCACGACCCACATTGCATTCGTCGAAGATCCGGATGGCTACAAGATCGAACTGATCGATCTCGATACGCGCGGCTGACGCGTGGACGGCCGGGCATAGGCCCGGCCGCGTTCATCATCGGATCGAGAACGTCATCGAGAACGTTCCGATCCAAGGGAGGCTATGAATGACCGGAACTTTCCGGCGCGGATTCACGCGTCGTGACGCCTGGCGCACGAGCGCCGCCTATGCCACTGGCCTGTCGGCCGTAGCGACCTTCGGTTTGCCGGCGTTCGCCCAGAGCGGAGATGCCGACAAGATCGTCGCCGAGCGCGTGGCCGCCAACCCGGACAAGTTCAGCCTCGCGCAGATCCCCGAGGTCTCAAACAAGGACAAGATCACGGTCGTGGTCGAGTCGGGCTTCTGGTCCGACTACCTGAAGACCGCCATGATCCCGAAGTTCACGGAGAAGACCGGCGTCGAGGTCGAGGTGGTCGGCATGTCGACCAATGTGATGTACGCCAAGCAGCAGGTCGAGCTGCTGGGCGACACGGGCGGTTATGACGTGCTGTCGATGGAAGCGGCCTATGTGCCGGAATGGGCGGCCAATGGTTTCGTGAAGCCCCTGTTCGAGCTGGCGACGGAGTACGATTCCGCCGGCGTCGACGGCATGGCCGAGTATCTCAAGCCGTTCTACGCCGGCTTGATGACCATGATGACCTACGAGAAGCAGCCCTACTCGATCCCCTACAACAACTATACCCAGGGGCTGCACTACCGGGCTGATCTGCTCGAGCATCCGGACGAGCGGAGGGCGTTCGCCGAGAAGTTCGGCTATCCGCTCGACGTGCCGATGACGTTCGCGCAGCTGATCGACGTCGCGGCGTTCTTCACCCGCAAGGCTGGCGAGCAGGCGGGCGGCAAGCCGCTGGAAAAGGACCTGTTCGGCGTGGCGCTAATGGCCGGCCGCAACGAGCAGATCAACGACGAGTTCAGCGCCATCATCTGGGGCATGGGTGGCGACTGGTTCCGCACGATCTACGACGTGAAGGGAGCCTTGGAAGGCTTCGAGGTCACCATCCCCGACCGGATCAGCGTGACGGCGGCGCAGACCTATATGGAACTGCTGAAGTCCGCTCCGCCGGCCGCCATGTCCTGGGACTTCCCGGAAGCCGCCAACGCCATGGCCGAAGGTCAGGTCGCGATGGTGCCGTTCATGTACAACAATCTCTGGCCGGTCACCTCGTCGGTCGAGACGAAGTTCCCAGGCACCCATGCCAAGGTCGCGACGGTCCCGGGCGGGCGGCCCTATACCGGTGCCTACGGGATCGGGGTGGCGCACAATGCGAACAATCCCGAAGGCGCCTACTGGTTCGTGAAGTATCTGACCTCGTACGAGGGGCAGATGGCCTATGCGCTGGGCGGCGGCAATCCGTGCCGACGTGACGTAGTGCTGGACCCGTTCTTCCAGACGCCGGAGCGGCGCCTGACCAATGGCGCCTATGCCCAGAACGACGCCGATACGATGGCCTGGACCTACGACGTCGCCAAGAAGGGCCACTTCACGTCGACCGCCATGGGCAAGATCTATTCCGAGCTCGCCATCACCTGCGCGAAGATCGCGAACAAGGAGCTGGAGATCGAGCCGGCCTACACGGAGCTTGCCGCCAAGATCGTCGACATCCAGGGCCGCAGTGGCAACGGCAAGATCCTGGAAGGCTGATCGCTCAAGGCCGGGAGGCGATACCTCCCGGCCTGCTTCTCGTCCCCTCGGAGAACTTCGCCGATGCAGGCCCGCAGCTCCTATCCAAGCGTGGCGCCCGGTGCTGCCGCGCCGGCACGGCCGCGCGGCCGGCTGAGCCGGATGATCGAGAACGACGCCACCTTCAAGTGGCTGCTGCTGGTGCCGGCCCTTCTCTTCATGCTGGCGCTGGTCGTCTATCCCACGGTGTTCGCCGTGGTAACCTCGTTCCAGAAGTACATCCTGCCGCGGCCAGCGAGCTTTGTCGGGTTGGACAACTGGCGCTGGGTGTTGAACGACGTCTCGTTCTGGTCGGCTTTCGCCACGACGCTCAAGTTCGTGGTCATCGCCGTCGTCATCGAGATCGTGCTCGGCACGCTGATCGCGCTGTTCCTGAACCGCGAGTTCCGGGGCCAGACCTTCATCCGCGGCCTGTGCATCCTGCCGCTCGTGGCGGCACCCTTCGCGACGTCGCTGGCATGGCGCCATCTCTACAATTCCGACTATGGCGTCATCAACTACCTCTTCCAGCTGGTGGGATTGCCCCGGGTCGAGTTCCTGGCCGACAGCTCCATCGCTCTCTTCTCGGTCATCGCGATCGACGTCTGGCAATGGACGCCGCTGGTCATCTTCGTGGTGTTCGCCGCCTTGCGCGGGCTTCCCAAGGAGCCATTCGAGGCCGCGAAGATCGACGGTGCCTCGGCATGGTTCACCTTCCGGCGCCTGACGCTGCCGATGATCAAGCCGGTTCTCCTGATCGTCGCCATGCTGCGGATGGTGGAAGCGTTCCGAGTCTACGACATCCTCTACGGGACGACCCGTGGCGGTCCTGGGACCTCGACCGAGACGATCAACTGGCTGATCTTCCGCGAGGGTTTCCAGTACTTCGACCTGGGCCGTGCGACCGCCATGTCGGTGCTGGTGCTCCTGATCGTGCTGGTGCTGACGAACCTGCTCTTCCAGCAACTCATCAAGGCCATCCGGGAGAGCTGACCATGGCACGCAGTCTCCTGTTCTGGTTCGGCATCGTGCTCCTGGTCGGTGCCTGCCTGTTCCCGATCCTGTGGATGCTGAACCTAAGCCTGAAGCCGAACGAACTGGCCCAGGCCTGGCCACCCGTGTTCTTCTTCTTTGAGCCGACCTTCGAGCACTACCCGACGGCATGGCGCTCGGCGAACCTTGGCCCCTTGCTGCTCAACAGCGTGATCGTGGCCATCGGCAGCACGATCCTCGTGCTGCTCGTCTCGGTACCGGCCGCCTACAGCTTCGCCCGCTACGAGACCTCGCGCGGCCACCTCCTGTTCATGATCCTCTCGACCCGGATGATGCCGGCCGCCGCCATCGTGGTGCCCTACTACCTGATCTTCCGGCAGTTCGGTCTGCTCAACACCCACATGGGCGTGATCCTGGCCCATGCATTCTTCAACTTCTCCTTCTGCACCTTCGTGCTCTACGGCTTCTTCAAGGAGATCGACCCGAACATCGAGTATTCGGCGATGATCGACGGCTACAGCCGCCCGGAGATCTTCCGGCGGATCATCTTCCCGCTGCTGAAGCCGCCCATCGCGGTGGTGACCTCGTTCAGCCTGATGTTCTCCTGGAACGAGTTCCTGTTCGCCTTCGTGCTCACCCGCACCGATGCCTCGCGAACGGTGACGGCCGGCATCGAGCAGTTCTGGACGATGACCGGCATCCAGTGGGGACCGATGTCGGCGGCAGCGCTGATCGCGATCGCACCCATGCTCGTCTTCTCGATCTACCTGCAGAAATACATCGTCCGGGGCCTGACCTTCGGCGCGGTGAAGAGGTGAGGCCATGGACTGGGGTGCACGACTCTTCTGGGGCTTCATGGTCTGGGTCACGATCAACCTGGTCTGGCTGCGCTTCCTCGAGCCGGTGGCAAGCATGTGGGTGGGCTGCACCGTCGCCACTGTGGGCCTGATCGTGACGATGGTGGTGCTCAAGCGCCTCTTCCCGATGGACGGCGCGCCCTTGAGGACTTCGTGATGCAGAAGCTCGCTATCGAGGACATCACGAAGCGCTACGGCCGGACGGTCGCGGTCGACAACGTATCGTTCGCCTGTGCCCAGGGTGAATTCTTCTCAATCCTGGGTGCATCGGGTGCCGGCAAGTCCACGCTCCTGAAAACAGTGGCCGGTATCGTGAAGCCCGACGCAGGCCGCGTCCTGCTGGACGGGGGTGACGTCACGACCCGTCCGATCCAGGAGCGGAACGTCGCGATGGCGTTCGAGAACTACAGCCTTTATCCGCAGATGAAGGTGTACGAGAACATCGCCTTCCCCTTGCGAGCACCCACCCGCCCACGCCGGCTCTCGCCGACCGAAGAGCGTGAGAAGGTTGTCCACGTCGCGAAGATCCTGAGCATCGAGCCGTACCTGGATCGACTGCCGGGCCAGCTCTCCGGCGGGCAGCGCCAGCGCGTCTCCCTGGCCCGCGCCATGGTCCGCGAGCCGAACGTGTTCCTGCTGGACGAGCCACTGGCTCACCTGGATGCCAAGCTGAAGTTCCAGACCCGCACGCGCCTGAAGCAGCTTGCGCTCGAGATCGGCGCCACGACCCTCTACGTCACGCACGACTTCAGGGAAGCGCTCTCGCTCTCCGACCGGATCCTGATCCTCCGCGAAGGTCGCATCGAGCAGATCGGCACCCCGAAGGAAATTTATCATCAGCCAGCCACCGACTTCGTGGCGGCCCTGGTGGGCGATCCACCGATGAACCTGATCGACGGCCGCCTGCGGAGCGAAGGCGGGCGCCTGCGCTTCGAGGTGGAGGATGCGCCGGTGCCGATCGTGATCGACCTGCCGAGCGCGCAGGCAACCGTGAACGTGCGGGACGATGGACTGGTGCGGCTTGGCTGCCGCCCCGGCGATGTACGCTATGGTACCGGCGCCACGAGCGGTGCCGTGCGCCTGCCGGTCTACGCCGTGGAGCACAGTGCCGAGGCGTCGCTGCTGAGCTTCAGCCTGGGCCATGACCGGATCGTTCAGGCCCAGGTGCCCGGCCGCGTCACCGCCCAGGTCGGCGAGCCGATCGAGATCGGCTTCCCAGCCGACCGCCTGTTCCTGTTCCGCAAGACCTTCGAACTCGGCGAGGTATGACGTGAAGTCGGTGGCATTGGACAATGTCAGCAAGAGCTATGGCGGGGTCGAGGCGGTCAAGAGCATCAGCTTCCAGGTCGCCAAGGGCGAGTTCATGGGCATCCTCGGCCCCTCGGGCTGCGGCAAGAGTTCGACACTGCGCATGATCGCCGGCCTGGAGGACATCACCTCGGGCGAGTTGCGCTTTGATGGTGTGGTCGTGAACGACCTGTCGCCCAAGGACCGGGGCATCGGCATGGGCTTTGAGAACTACGCGCTCTACCAGCCGCTTTCGGTGCGCCAGAACATTTCGTTTCCGCTGGAAGCGCGTGGCGTGCCACGCGCTGAGATCGGGCCACGCGTCGCAAAGATAGCGAAGCTGATGGAGGTCGAGGACGTGCTCGACCGGCGACCTTATGAGCTGTCAGGCGGGCAGCAGCAGCGGGTCTCGCTGGCGCGTGCGCTGGTGCGCGATCCGAGCGTGCTGCTGCTGGACGAGCCCTTGTCGCACATGGACCGGCATGCACGCGTGCGGCTGCGCGCCCGGATCCGGCACATCCATGACGCGATTGGCGCCACCTCCATCTACGTGACCCATGATCAGGAGGAGGCGGTAGCCCTTTGCGACCGGGTGGCCGTCATGAACTTCGGCGACCTGCAGCAGATCGGGACGGTGGAAGAACTCTGGCTGAAGCCGAGGAACCGCTTCGTGGCCGGCTTCCTCGGCCAGCCGGCGATGAACTTCCTGCCTGCCGTCGTCCACGATGGACACCGGCTGCGCTTCGACATCGAGGGGCAGCCGATGATGACGGTCCGACAGGCCCTGCCCGGGCGGGGCAAGCAGGTCACCTTCGGCATTCGCCCGGAACATATTCGGATCGGTGGGAACGACGCGACCATGCCGGGGCGCGTGGTGCTTGTGGAGATGGAGGGCGATGTCGATGTCATCACCATCGACGTGGGCGGCGTCGAACTGAAGACCCGGTCGGGCACGCATCGGTCCATGGCCCCTGGGGATGCGGTCATGCTGGCATTCCCGGAGGTCTCCCAGCATGTCTTCGATGGCGAGGACGACGCCGCGCCGGCGCTGAACTAAGCGTCAGCGCTCGGCAAGCCAAGCCTTGGCCAGGCTCAGGTCCGACTGCGACAGGCCGTGGCCGACCGGCAGGATCCGATGGTCCACGCTGGCACCTGCCTGCGTCAGCATGGATGCGAGCCGCCGGGCGTTCTCCGACGGGACGATCGGATCGGCCTCTCCAGACAGCAGCAGGACGGGCTTGCCATCGAGTCCTGTCCGCGTGTCGTCGGTGAGCGGGACCATCGCCCGCAGCAACACTGCGCCGGCCAGGACGTCGGGCTGGCGAAGGAGCAGGGCGGCGGCGATGTTGGCGCCGTTCGAGAAGCCAAGTGCGATCGGCGCTGCCAGGCCATAGGCTGAGCGTGCTTCCTGGACAAAGTCGGCCAGCTCGTCGATACGCCGGCGCAGGTCGACTTCGTCGAAAACTCCCTCCGCCAGACGGCGGAAGAAGCGCGGCATGCCGTTCTCCAGCACCTTGCCGCGAGGCGAGAGGAGGGCAGAGCCGGGTGCCACCGCCTGGCCCAGCGACAGGAGGTCGGTCTCGTCGCCCCCGGTGCCGTGCAGCAGCAGGACAGGCGGCCTCCCGGGCACGGTGCCCGGGAGATACCGGTGGATGAACGACAGCTTGTCGGTGGTCATCACGAACCTCATGCCATCTAGGCAAGCGGCGGCAGGGCCGCCTCGATGCCGGCGCGGCGGGATTCCAGGAAGCGCGGCAGCTTCAGCGACGTGCCGAGTTCGGCCGCTGGCTCGTCCACGGCAAAGCCCGGCTCGTCGGTCGCGATCTCGAAGATCGTGCCGCCGGGAGCGCGGAAGTAGACGGAGCGGAAATAGTCGCGGTTCTTCTGCTCGGTCACCATGATCTGGTGGTTGCGCACGAGCTTCTCCGCCATCTCCGCCTGCTCGGCGTCATCGGCGGCGCGAAACGCCACGTGATGCACCGACCCGCCGCCCATCCGTGCGGGCAGGAAGCCGGGTGCCGCATGGATGTCGACGATCCCGCCGATGGAGGTGCCGGGTGCGCGAAAGCGGACCAGCGAATCCTCGCGGCCGACCTGCTCGAAACCCAGCACGTCCGTGAGCACGGCTCCGGTGGCTGCATCGTCGTCGAGCAGGAGGCTCACGCCATGGATGCCGCGCACGGCATGCTCGGCAGGAACGCCGCCGCCGGTCCAGCCAGCTTCGCGCTCGATGCCGGGCAGGGCTGCCAGGGCAAGACGCATCCCATCCGGATCCTTGAAGGAGAGGACGGTCTCGCCGAACCGCTTCTTCGGTGTCTCATGGGTGATGCCCTTCTCGAGGAAGCGCTGCATCCAGTAGCCGAGCGAAGCCTCTGGAACGCGCAGCACGGTTTCCTCGGTCTCGCCGTTGCCCAGGCGGCCGGGCGCTACATGCTCCCAGGGGAAGTGGGTGATGATGGTGCCCGGGTTGCCTGCCTCGTCGCCGTAGTAGAAGTGATAGGTGGTAGGATCGTCGAAGTTGACAGTCCTCTTCACCATCCGCAGCCCGAGCAGATCGACATAGAAGTCCCGGCTGCGCCGCGCTGGCCCCGCGATCGCGGTGACATGGTGAATTCCATGAGCAGTCATGATGATGTCCTCATCGCGGCGGATGGCCCGCCTTCGCTGAGGAACCAGATAGGCTCGGCGATGTGCGAAGCGAAGGACCCGTTCATTGCACTCACGCAATCAATGGGCTGCAAATGTACAAGTTGTGGTGCATGCGTGAAATCGAACAAGCTCTGGACACCGACATCCAAGCGAGGTTCCTCACGATGATCGACCAGCGGTTTGCCCCTTACGGCGTCTTCGCACTGCGCGTGGCGCTGGGCCTCATGTTCATTTCGCATGCCTACCTGAAGTACGGGATCTTCACGGTGGCAGGCTTCGAAGGCTATCTCGGCTCGCTCGGCCTCCCGGCCCTGCTGGCCTGGCCGATCATCCTGGCGGAGCTGGTCGGCGGCATCGCCATCCTCGTGGGCTTCCATAGCCGTCTGGCCCAACTGGCCCTCCTGCCCATCCTGCTCGGTGCCGTCGGCGCCCATGCTGCCAATGGCTGGGTCTTCAGCGCACCGAATGGCGGCTGGGAATATCCGGCCTTCCTGGCAGTCGCCGCTCTGGCGCAGGTGATGCTGGGTGATGGCGCCTTCGCGATGAAGCGGACCGTCCTCCCCGTGCACCAGGCACGGAAAATCGGCGTTCAGGCTGCCTGATCCCTCTCCCGATCGACGCAGAGGCCGGCCAAGGTGCCGGCCTCGTTGCGTCTGGCGATAGGCGGCTCCCCCTTGAGCGAACCGTTCGACAAGCTGGCCTGGGACGACCTGCGGCTGATCAAGGCGGTGGCCGAGGCGCGCGGTCTGCCGGCCGCGGCCGCCCAGATCGGCGTGAACCACTCCACGGTCTTCCGCCGGCTGAAGCAGATCGAGGACCTGCTCGGTATCATGCTCTTCGAGCGGCACCGCACCGGCTACACCGCGACGGCGGCCGGCGAGGAGATCGTGGCGCTGGCCGAGCGGCTGGACGAGGAGATCAAGACCGTCACCCGCAAGCTCGCGGGCCGCGGCGCCAGCCCCGCCGGCGAGTTGCGGGTGACCACCAACGACAGCCTGCTCATCTACCTGCTGACCCCCCTGTTCGCCCGCTTCCGGGAGACCTGCCCGGACCTGCGGCTCGACATCGTGGTGAGCAACCAGGCCTTGAACCTGTCCAAGCGGGATGCGGACGTGGCCATCCGAGCGACCGACCGGCCGCCGGAGAACCTGGTCGGACGGCGCATGGCGCGGATCGCCTGGGCGCTGTACGGCCGCACGGGCGAACCCGTCGACATCGAGCGCATCCACGAGCGGAACTGGGTCTCGCTTGGCGACAACCTGGCGGCACTCCAGGCAGTGCGGCATGTGAACGAGCATGTCCCGCCGGAGCGCATCGCCTACAAGGTGAACTCCGTGCTGGGCCTGGCGGAGGCGGTGGAGGCCGGGCTCGGCATCGGCCATCTTCCCTGCTTCATCGCCGACGCGATGCCCGCGCTGGCGCGCCTGGCGCCGCCGGAGCCGGCCTTTGCCGCGGATCTGTGGCTGCTGACCCATCCGGACCTCCGCCACGCGCCGAGGGTGCGGGTCTTTTCCGACTTCCTCGGGGTTGAGCTCGCCAGGAGGCGTGACCTCATCGAGGGACGCAGGCCGATTTCGCTGGCGAGTTGAACCACGGACGAGGGGGATGGACAGGGCAGCGGCAGCGCGAGACGTTGCCCGCGAGCGGCAGAAAGAGAACAGCCCGCCATCTTCTGGGAGAGCGTCTGGATGAAGCAGATCGCCGTCATCGGTGCCGGTCTGATGGGGCATGCCCTGGCCCTGGTGTTCGCGCTGGGGGGGCATCGCGTCCGGCTGACCGACAGCAACCCGACAGTCCTGGCAGGGGCGAAGGAACTCATCGAGCGGGCCGCGCGTACGCTGATCGACGCGGGCGAGGCGGATGCCAGTTGGACGAGCGAGCGGCTGGGCCAGGTCGTTACGCGCCACGAGCAGCTGGCCGACACGGTGCAGGACGCGGACCTGATCGTGGAGGCCGTGGTGGAGCGCATCGACGTGAAGACGCAGCTCTTCACCGAGATCGACCGGCTGGCACCCGACGACGCCATCCTCGCCAGCAACACCAGCAATCTCGACGTGTTCCCGCTGATCCCGCGCCGTCGCTGGCCACGCGCGATGATCACGCACTGGTACACGCCGCCCTATCTGGTCGACCTGGTCGACATGGTGCCGACGCCGGAGACGGACCCGGCGGTGACAGCCGAGGTCAAGGCCATGCTGGAGGCGATGGGCAAGGTCCCGGTAGTCTTCCGCAAGTTCGTGACGGGCTACGTCGCGAACCGCATCCAGGAAGCCATCGCGCTGGAAGTCTTCCACCTCCTGGACGAAGGCGTGGTGACGCCGGAGGAGGTGGATCTTTCCGTCATTCACGGCCTTGCCCTGCGCATGCCGATCCTGGGCGTGATCGGCAAGGCAGACTTCACGGGCCTCGAGATGATGCGGCTGAACCTTGCGAACGGCTCCTATCGCCCGCCACCCATGACCGGCCGCTCGACCACGCTCGACCGGCTGGTCGAGGCCGGCAAGGAGGGAGTGCGCTCGGGGCAGGGCTTCTACGAGTGGCAAGACGCCAGCCCTGCCGAACTGTTCCAGGAACGTGACAACCGCCTGCTGGCGCTCAAGAAAGCGCTGCGGGCGATCAAGCCGATGGTGCCGAGATGATCTCCTACGACCTTCAAGGAAAGACGGCGCTCGTCACCGGCGGCGCGTCGGGCATCGGGCTGGCAACGGTGGAACTGCTTGCCCGCTCTGGCGCTGCCGTCGCGGTCAACTTCCTGCCCGAGGACCCACGCGGCCAGCGCGAGTTGCAGCGACTGCAGG
>NZ_DATAGQ010000167.1:0-79689 GCF_036263595.1 Geminicoccus sp.
ATCGAGTGCTGGGCGACTACGGCGCCGTGCTCGATGCCACCTGCCAGGCCTGGAATAGGCTCCTCGCTGAGACCGGCCGGCTCGCCAGCCTCACCGCCTACCCCTACCTGCTCAAGTCAAAACTTCTATGAGCCGGTATTATTCCCTCCATCGCCCCCTATCTCCTGCCCAAGGCCCTGCCGGCGATCCAGGCGGCCTATCCCGAGCTCGACCTGCAGCTGCGGGAAACCCAGACGCAGGGCCTGGTGGCCGAACTGCGCAAGGGGATGCTCGACCTGTTGCTGCTGGCCCTGCCGGTGCACGAGCGGGACGTGGAGACGATCCGGCTGTTCGACGACCGCTTCCTCGTCGCACGCAGCGCCACGGGCAAACCCGGCGGCGGTGGACGCATCGACCCGGCGGCCCTCGACCGGGAGCGTCTGCTGCTCCTGGAAGAAGGCCACTGCCTGCGCGACCAGGCGCTCGCCTACTGCACGCGGCCGGCACATCACGGCCGGCTGTCCGGCTTTGGCGCCTCCAGCCTCGCCACCATCATCCAGATGGTCGCGAACGGCTATGGCATCACGCTCTTGCCGGAGATCGCGGCCAGGACCGAGGTGACGGACGGGCGGATCGAGCTGGTCCGGTTCACCGACCCGGAGCCCTTTCGCGTGGTCGGCCTCGCCTGGCGGCGCACCTCGCCACGCAAGCGCGACTTCGTCGAGATCGGCCAGCTGCTCACCGACTGCCGCGCGGGAATCTGACCGTCAGCCGCCCGCCAGTGCCGCATCCAGCAGCGGTGTCGGATGATGCGGCGCATGCTCGCGCGAGAGCGCGATCAGTCCGCCGAAGCGACGCTCCTTCTTCGCCTGGTGGTTCTGCGCGATGTCCGCCAGCCGGTGGCGCAGATAGGGATTGGAGAAGCGTTCCATCGTGGTCCGCCGGTATTCCTCCGCCTCCTCGCCGAGACCGATCGCGACGAAAACCGGCAGCACCTCGTCGTCATAGACCCGGTCGAGGCTGGCCAGCATGTCGACGTCCTGCAGGGTCTGCAGCACGGTCTCATCAGCCGGCCGCCCCTCGATCAGCCAGCGCTCGGCGAGCCAGGTGTGGCCGAGGTTCAGGATGAACAGCTTGAGGCGGGCGTAGCGCTCCAGATCGGGCGTCACCACCAGGTCGCGGTGTTTGAGCGGCACGAACAGGCCCGGCATGTCCCGGATCGCCCAGAGCGCATAGGGCTCCGCCACGGCACCCACCGGCTCGATCGGCTCGCTGACGATCCTGTCCACCAGGCTGTCGGCGAACACGACCTCGTTGTCCAGCCAGGCGAGGAAGCCGTCCGAGGCGCCCCATCTGCCTGCAAGCTGGCTGACGATCCGGCGCAGCACCTTGCCGTTGTCGGTGACCAGCTCGAGCGGGAACACCGACAAGGGAGCGCCGCCTTCCTCGAAGCGTGCCTGCAGGAGCTTGAGGAGCTTGCCGGGGAACGACCGCGGCACGGGCGTGCCGGCATGGTCCTCGTCGTGCAGCTCGTAGCCGCGGTCGGCGGTGTTGCTGATCCAGGCGCGGATGCGCGGGTCCACCGCCTCGGCGCGGACATCGTCCCAGTGGGTCACGGCATCCAGCGCCTTGATGACGCTGGTCACCTGGATCTGCCGGTCGACCGGCTCGCCGTGGACCAGCCCGCGGATGTGGATCGGGAAGCCGGCGCCATAGGCCAGCGCCTGTGCCCGCCTGGCCGCTTCCGGGGTCCCGCTCGTGGTCACCGCGATCACCGGTCCGGCCGCCTCGCCGGCGGCCAGGGCCTCGTCGATCATCAGGTCGGCATGAGCCTGGAGAAGGCGGCCGGTGCCGATCTGCAGGATGGCAGGATGCATCAGGTCCTCACGCCAGCTCGATCATCGCCTTGACCACGCCCGCCTCCGGGGTGGTCCAGGCGGGGAAGCGCCCCACCGCCTCCTCCAGCGGTGCGCGGTGCGTGATCAGCTTGTCGACCTGCACGGCGCCGGAGCGGACCGCCGAGAGCACCTCCACGAAGTCGACATCGGTCGCGTTGCGGCTGGCATAGACCGTCAGCTCGCGCTTGTGCAGCTCGGGGTCGGAGAAGGTGAGGTCGGTACGCACCACCCCGGCGAAGATCAGCGCCCCGCCATGGGCGACCAGGCCGAAGCTCGCCTCCATCGCCTTGGGGTTGCCGGTGGCGTCGATCACCCGGTCGTAGAGGTCGCCGTCCGTCCGCTTCTTCGCCCGCTCGACCAGATCCGGCCCGGCCCGTTCGGCCTGCTCGAAGCCCAGCTCGCGCGCCGCGAAATCGAGCCGGTCGTCGCGCCCGTCAACCAGGGTGACCTCGGCCCCTCGCGACCGGGCGAAGATCGCGCAGGCAAGACCGATCGGTCCCGACCCCACCACCAGCGTCCGCTCGCCCCCTTCGAAGTCGCCCCGCCGCGCCGCATGGGCACCGATCGCCAGGAACTCGATCAGGGCCGCCTGGTCGAGCGGGATGCCCTCGGCGGGAAACACGACCCGGCGCGGCAGGACCAGGTAGTCGGTCATGCCACCGTCGCAATGCACGCCCAGCACTTGCATCGAGGTGCAGCAATTGGTCTTGCCCTTGCGGCAGGCCACGCAGTGTCCGCAGGTGAGGTAGGGCATGATGTAGACGGGCGTGCCGACGCTCAGCTCGACCCCGGCACCTGCCTCGGCCACCTCGCCGGAAAGCTCGTGCCCCATGATCCGGGGATATTCGAGGAACGGGTGCTTGCCGTTGAAGATGTGCAGGTCGGTCCCGCAGACGCCCATGCGCCGGATCCGTACCAGCACCTCGTCGCGGCCCGGCCGCGGCACGGGCTTCTCCACGATCGTGAGCACGCCAGGCGTCTCGCAAACCACCGCACGCATATCGCCATCGCCTCCCGCCATCCTGCGCGCGGACCCTAGGATCAGATGCGTGCAGCGGCCAGCTTTTGTGACCGGCCATGGCCCTTGGCGGCCAGGCCCTTCCGGCGGAACTTCATTCCGGCGCGGTGTGTTCCATGACACGAACGACAGGAGCAACGCATGGCCTATTCACCGACAACCACGCATCAGGAACGCTCGCTCTCCCAAGGGGGCTTCCTCTCACCCGGCCAGCGCAGCGCCTATGTCCTGGGCGGCCTCGCACTCGCGGCAATGGGCATGAAGCCGCGCCCGAACATGCTGCTCAACCTGCTCACCCTGGGTGCCGGCGCCTATCTGGCTTATCGAGGCTCGACGGGCTACTGCCCGGTCAAGGCGCTCATCAAGGGCTGATGCAGCCGGACATGAAACGGCCAGACCGGATGGCCTGGCCGTTTCATGGATTGTCCGGCGCAGGCGTCAGGCCCGCGAGCGGCGTCCTGCGATCGCGCCATAGATCGCCAGCACGATGATCGCGCCGACGACCGCGCCGATGAAGCCTGCACCTTCGCCAGCACGATACCAGCCGACGGCCTGGCCCAGGTAGGAAGCGAGGAACGCCCCGACGATGCCGAGAATGGTCGTCAGGATGAATCCGCTCGGCTCGTTGCGGCCAGGCATGATCCACTTGGCCACGAGGCCTGCAAGAAACCCGATGATGATCGTCCAGATGATGCCCATGGCGCGTTCCTCAACTTGAACTTGTTCTACACAACACGGTCTGTACCAAAACGCGCCTCAACGCCACGTCGTCAGCAGTCGCACGAGGATCCTGACCCGCCGAGCGTAGACGTGACCGACCTGCGTGATGCGGCCGGCATCGGTCGTCCTGGTTGTTCCACCATGCAGGAAAGCGGCGTGCAGACCTGTGGTTTCCTGAAAGGCGCTCAATTCTCATGCATGGCTGCCTCGCGCTGCATCGTCCCCATGCAAGCGATGCCTTCCCGCGGCCGTCGTGAGCCGTCATGCTGGCCCGGCACGACGCTTGCTGCCCGATCTTGACGGGTACCTTCGTAAAGAGGCTCCGCGATGGCGATCCACGTCGCCCTGCACCACCGCACCAGCTACCGCTACGATCGCCGCGTCGCGCTCGGGCCGCAGATCGTCCGGCTCCGCCCGGCCCCACATACGCGCGGCCGCGTTCTGGGATATTCGCTGAAGGTCCAGCCCGAAGAGCACTTCATCAACTGGCAGCAGGACCCGTTCGGCAACTGGCAGGCACGCTTCGTCTTCCCAGAAAAGACTGACCACTTCATCGTCGAGGTGGACCTCGTCGCCGAGATGGCGGTGTTCAATCCCTTCGAGTTCTTCGTGGAGGATTCCGCGCAGGAATGGCCGTTCACCTATAGCCAGGAGCTGAAGAAGGAGCTCCTGCCCTACCTGGAGACCGAGGAGCCCGGCCCCCAATTGCGGGCCTTTCTGGCGGGGATCCCGCGGGCGCCCATCAACACGATCGACTTCGTCGTCGACCTGAACCGGCGCCTCCAGCAGGCGATCGGCTACGTGATCCGCCTGGAGCCCGGCATCCAGACGCCGGAGGAATCGCTTGCCCTGCGCACCGGATCGTGCCGCGACAGCTCCTGGCTGCTCGTGCAGGTCATGCGCAACCTCGGCATCGCCGCCCGCTTCGTGTCAGGCTACCTGATCCAGCTCGCCCCGGACGTGAAGTCGCTGGACGGCCCGTCCGGCACCGAGGTCGACTTCACCGACCTCCATGCCTGGTGCGAGGTGTTCATCCCCGGTGCCGGCTGGATCGGCCTGGACCCGACCTCCGGCCTGCTCGCCGGCGAGGGGCATGTCCCGCTGGCCGCCACCGCCGAGCCGCAGAACGCGGCGCCCATCAGCGGCGGCGTTGAGCCGGCCGAGGTTGAATTCGGCTTCGAGATGAAGGTCACCCGCATCCGCGAGACCCCGCGGGTGACCAAGCCCTATGCCGACGAGCAGTGGCAGGCGATCCTGGCGCAGGGTCGCAGGGTCGACGAGCGACTGAAGGCCGGCGACGTGCGGCTGACCACCGGCGGCGAGCCCACCTTCGTATCGATCGACGACATGGAGGGGGCGGAGTGGAACACGGCCGCGGTCGGCCCCACCAAGCGCGTGCTCGCCGAGAACCTGATCCGCCGCCTGCGCGACCGCTTCGCGCCGGGTGGCCTGCTCCATTTCGGCCAGGGCAAGTGGTATCCGGGCGAGCAGCTGCCTCGCTGGGCGCTGGGCCTCTACTGGCGCAAGGACGGCGAGCAGCTCTGGCACGACCCGGACCTGATCGCCGATGCCGGTACCAGGGGCTCCGCCAACCCCGCCGATGCCGAGCGCTTCATCCACCGCCTGTGCGAGCATCTCAGGCTGGAAGGCGACTATGTCCTGCCGGCCTACGAGGACCCGGCCGTCTACCTGCTCAAGGAGGCGTCGCTCCCCGAGAACGTCACGGCCGCGGACAACAGGCTGGCAGACCCGGAGGAGCGCGCACGGGTGGCCCGCGTGTTCGATCGGGGCCTCGGTACGCCGGTCGGCTACGTCCTGCCGATCCAGCCCTGGAACAGCCGCAATTTCGGACGCTGGGACAGCGAGCGCTGGTCGCTGCGACGCGAGAAGATGTTCCTGATCCCCGGCGATTCGCCGCTGGGATTGCGCCTGCCGCTCCAGTCGCTGCCCTGGATTCCGACCGTCGACTATCCCTACTATATTCCGGCCGATCCGTTCGCCGCCCATGCCGCCCTGCCGGGCGTGGACCCGCGCCTGCAGCGGCGCCTGGAGCGCCGGCCGACCCCGGAGAGGCAGGAGCGCCCGGCCACGAGCCGGCCGGTGCGCACGGCGCTGGCGGTGGAGCCGCGCGAGGGCACGCTGCACGTCTTCATGCCGCCCACGCCGTCCGCCGTGGAATATGTCGAGCTGGTTGCCGCCCTGGAGGAGAGCGCGCGCGATCTGGGTCAGCCCATCGTCATGGAGGGCTACACTCCTGCCTATGATCCGCGCATCGGCGTGATCAAGGTCACGCCCGACCCCGGCGTGATCGAGGTGAACGTCCATCCCGCCGAATCGTGGGACGAGGCGGTGGCGATCACCGAGGGCGTGTATGACGACGCGCACCACAGCCGGCTCGGCACCGACAAGTTCATGATCGACGGCCGCCACACCGGGACGGGCGGCGGCAACCACATCGTGGTGGGTGGCGCCACCCCGCCCGACAGCCCGTTCCTGCGCCGCCCGGACCTGCTCGCCAGCCTGATCGGCTGCTGGCAGAATCACCCATCCCTGTCGTTCCTGTTCAGCGGCCTGTTCATCGGGCCGACCAGCCAGGCGCCGCGCATCGACGAGGCGCGCAACGACCAGCTCTACGAGATGGAGATCGCCCTTTCGCAGGTGCCCAGGCCCGGCGACGATGCGCCGGACGTGCCGCCCTGGCTGGTCGACCGGATCTTCCGCAACCTCCTGATCGACGTGTCCGGCAACACCCACCGTGCCGAGATCTGCATCGACAAGCTTTATTCGCCGGACGGTCCCACGGGTCGCCTGGGCCTGGTCGAATTCCGCGCCTTCGAGATGCCGCCGCACCCGCGCATGAGCCTGGCCCAGCAGCTTCTGCTGCGGTCGCTCATCTGCCGGTTCTGGGAGAAGCCCTGGCAGGGCAGGCTGGTCCGCTGGGGCACCTCGCTCCACGACCGGTTCATGCTGCCGGCCTTCCTGCAGAAGGACTTCGCCGACCTCCTGGCAGAATTGCGTGCGGACGGCTTCGACCTGAAGGAGGAATGGTTCGCGCCGCACCTGGAATTCCGCTTCCCGACCTGCGGCGACGCCCAGTTCGAGGACGTCCAGTTCGAGTTGCGCCAGGCCCTGGAGCCCTGGCACGTGATGGGCGAGGAGGGAGCGATCGGCGGCACGGTCCGCTATGTCGACAGCTCGCTGGAGCGCCTGCAGGTGAAGATCCAGGGTGCCACGCCTGGCCGCCACGTCGTCACCTGCAACCGTGTCGCCATCCCGATGACCTCGACCGGCACGCATGGCGAGTTCGTGGGCGGGGTGCGCTTTCGCGCCTGGCAGCCTGCTGCCTGCCTCCACCCCACGATCGGCGTCCATTCGCCCTTGGTCTTCGACCTCTACGACAGCTGGTCCGGTCGCTCGATCGGCGGCTGCACCTACCATGTCATGCACCCGGCCGGCCGCAACTACGAGAGCTTCCCGATCAACTCCTACGAGGCGGAAGCCCGCCGCCTCGCCCGGTTCGAACGCATCGGCCACAGCCAGGGCTCGTTCACCCCGCTGACCCCGACACCCAACCCCGACTTCCCGATGACCCTGGACCTGCGGCGCGTAGGAGGGAGGGGTGCATGGTGATCCGCGATGCATCATCCGCCGACCTGCAGGCATGCCAGGCGATCTACGCCTATTGGGTCGATCACGGTACCGGCAGCTTCGAGCTGGAACCGCCGGACCTGGCGGAACTGCAGCGGCGCCATGCCGAGGTGGTCGGCCGCGGGCTTCCCTGGCTCGTGGCGCTCGACCAGGAGGGAGCCGTCTGGGGTTATGCCTATGCGAACTGGTTCCGCCCGCGCCCGGCCTATCGCTTCGCGGCCGAGACCTCGATCTACGTGGACCCTGAAAAGGCCGGGCAGGGCATCGGCCGGGCCCTGCTGGCGACGCTGCTGCAACGCTGTGAGGCTAAGGGCATCCGGCAGGCGATCGCCGTCATCGGCGATTCGGAAAATGCCGGGTCGATCGGGCTGCATGCGGCCCTGGGCTTCGAGCATACCGGGGCGATGCGCTCGACCGGATGGAAGTTCGGCCGGTGGCTGGATGTGGTGATCATGCAGAAGGAACTCGGCGCGGGTGCGGCCACACCGCCCGGCTGATGGCCCCTGGGGGCGTCGGCGGCGTTGCCCCGGCTCGTGGCACGCTGATATCCATCGGCGGGCGGGCGACACTCGCGGGCAAAGGGCGGTGATTTCGACGTGGAAGCCGGAGACCAGCATAACGATGCGGTGATCGCCGGCACCCTGGCGCCGCCAAGATCGGCGCCCGTGCGCACAGCCCTGTTCGCGGGCTACGCCCCCAGGCCGGGCACGTTCGACGAGATGCTGGGCAGCGACGGTCGGCCGCGCCCGGCCTGGCGGCGGTTCGTCCAACTGATGAGCTCGATGAACACCGCGGAGCGCGAGGCATCCCGGGCCAGTGCCACGCAACTGGTGCGGGACGATGGTGCCGCCTTCAACGTGTACGCGGACCCTGACGACCGGGCCTTCGCGTGGCGGCTGCACACCATGCCCATGCTGCTGGCCGAGAGCGAGTGGCGCTCGATCGAGGCCGCGGTCTGCCAGCGGGCCCGTGCCGTCTCGGCCGTCTTGGCCGACCTCTACGGTCCCCGCCGCCTGCTCCTGGACGGCCACCTGCCGCCCGATGCGATCCTCGGCAACGAGCAGTTCGTCCATGCGATGGCCGGTGGCCCGCGGCTCGAGGGGCAGCCGTTGACGAACTATGCGGTGGATCTCGCGCGGGACGCTACCGGCCGCTGGGTGGTCCTGGCCGATCAGACCGAGGCACCGTCCGGCATCGGCTACGCGCTGGCCAACCGGGTGGCCATGACCCACGGGTTCGCCGACCTGTTCCGCCGCTGCGGCACGCAGCGGCTGGTGGGCTACTTCCATCAGCTGCGCGACGACCTGGCGGCCGCGACGGGCAAGGAAGACGGTCGGATCGCCATGCTCGCCCACGAGCCGGAACATGCCGCCTATTTCGGCCATGCCTATCTCGCCCGCTATCTCGGCTACACCCTGGCGCAGACGGCCGATCTCACCGTCCGCGATGAACGGGTCTTCCTGAAGACCCTGGACGGGCTGCAGCGGGTCGACCTCGTGCTGCGGCAGATCGACAGCTTCGCCTGCGATCCGCTGGAGATCCCTGGCACGCACGGCCTGGGGATCGCGGGCCTGGTGCGCGCGGTGCGCAGCGGTGCCGTGCAGGTGGTGAACCGGCTCGGCACGGCCGTCGTCCAGAACCGCGTCCTGGCGCCGTTCATGGCAGCGCTCGCCCGCCAGCTGGATGGAAGCGACCTGCTGATCGAGGACGCGCCGGCGCTCTGGCTGGGCGACCCGGCTGCCCGCGCCCGGCTGTTCTGCGAGCCGGACCGCTGGCGGGTGGAACTGGCAACCGCGCGCAACGATCCGGGCGAGGCCGCGACCAGCATCGACCTGACAAGGCTGGGTGGCGCGCAGCTGGCGGAGCTGGGCGCGCGGCTGGAGCGGTACGGCCATCGCTACGTCGCCGTGTCCCCCGTCACGCTCGCGACGACGCCGGCCTTCGCCGAGACCGGCGACGGTCAGCCGGCGCTGGTGCCCATGCCGGTGGCGATGCGGGTGTTCGCCAGCTGCAGCCCGGGCGGCGATTGGCGCGTGATGCCGGGAGCGCTGCTCCGTTTCGCCGGCCAGCCCGATACGGTGGGCCTGCCCAACGGTTTCGGTGCCGGCGACCTGTGGGTGCTGACCGACAAGGCCGAGGTCGTCCAGGGCAGCATCCTGCAGCCGACCCTCAGCGCCGCGCATCTGCGCCGGACCGGGCGCGACCTGCTGAGCCGGACCGCCGACAACCTGTTCTGGCTCGGCCGCTACGCGGAGCGCTCCGAATCGGTGATCCGGTCCCTGCGTGCGGTGCTCGTCCGCCGCATCGACGACACGCGTCCCGGCAGCGACCCGGCCCTGCTGGGCCGGCTGCTCAACGTGCTGGAGAGCCGTGGACGGGTCGAACGGTTCAAGCCGGTGGTGCAGCCGGACGAGACCGAGATCGACGAGCGGCTGGCGATGCTGATCTTCGACAGCTCGCACAGCTACGGCCTGCGGGAGACCTTCTCCCAGGTCCATCGCACGGCGACCCTCGTGCGCGACCAGATCAGCCATGACGCCTGGCGGCTCCTGTCCGCGCTCCATGTCGACCGTGCCTGGCGGTCGCGCCCGGCTCGGGTGGCCGAATGGCAGACGGCCGACCTGCTCGAGGTGGGACTGCGCCAGCTCACCGCGTTCGCCGGCACCGAAGCCGAGAACATGACCCGCAACTATGCGTGGCGGTTCATCGAGATGGGGCGGCGGATCGAGCGCGCCATCAACCTCGTGGACCTTCTTCGCGGCCTCGTCGTGGGCAGCGGCGAGATTGCCGCAAGCGGCACGCTGCCCCTCCTGCTGGAGCTTGGCGACAGCTCGATGACCTACCGGTCGCGCTACCTGACCCGGCCGCTGCTCCTGCCGGTCCTGGACCTTCTCCTGCTGGATGACACCAACCCGCGTTCGATCTCCTGGCAGCTCGAGCGGGTCGCCGCCCATGTCGAGCGCCTGCCCAGTGCCGAGGATTCCTCCCAGCGCGGGCCGGACCGCCGGCTGGCCCTCAAGCTGGTCAGCATGATGCGCATCGCCGAGATCGAATCGCTCGCGGATTCCGAGCACCCGCTCCCGGCGCTGGACCGGCTGCTGGAGGAGCTGGACCACGGCCTGCCCGACCTGTCCGACCTGATCGGGCGGGCCTATTTCGCGCATACCGAGCGGGTCCTCACGACGGCGGCGCGCAGCCGAAGGCAGGCAGGGTGATCCTCGAGGTTAGCCATCGGACCATGTATCGCTACGGCCAGCCGGTCTCGATCGCGCATCATGTCGTTCACCTGGCACCCCGCACGACCGACCGCCAGGACGTGCTCGGGTTCCAGCTGGACATCCAGCCGAAGCCGACCCTGATCCGCCAAGTCCCGGATTTCTTCGGCAACGCGATGAGCGTGGTGACCCTGGAGCAGGAGCACGGCTCGTTCGTCGTCACCGCACGCAGCACGGTCGCCATCCGCCCGCAGCCCTCGTTCGAGTCGGCGGCGAGCCATCCGGTCGGCACGCTGGCGGACGGTCCCGCCACGGCCGAGCTGGGTGTGCGCGAGTTCCTGTTCGAATCGCCGGCCGTGCGCTGCCCGGACGAACTCCATGCCTGGTCGGCGTCGATGCTGGCCGCAGACCGCCCGGTCCTGGCCGCGGCACTGGACCTCAACCGCGCCATCCACCGTTCCTTCGCCTACGACTCGCAAGCCACCAATGTCGGGACCTCGGTCGCCGAATGCTTTGCCTTGCGCCGGGGTGTCTGTCAGGACTTCGCGCATCTGATGCTCGCCGCTCTGCGCGCGCACCGCATCCCGGCGCGCTATGTCAGCGGCTATCTCATGACGCGTGCGCCGGCCGGCCGGGCCCGGCTGGTAGGGGCGGACGCCTCGCATGCCTGGGTACAAGTCTGGGCACCACCGGTCGGCTGGGTCGATCTCGATCCGACCAACGACGTCGTCCCCGGCGAGGAGCACGTGACGCTGGCCTTCGGCCGGGATTTCGCGGACGTCAGCCCGATCAACGGGGTCATCTTTGGCGGCGGCGCCCATGTGGTCGAGGTCGAGGTCGACGTCGTGCCGAAGGACCATGGCCCGCCCCAGGTCTCGGTGCGCCAAGCCGGCTGATATGGTTTTGAAGGCCGGGAGCCTCACCGGCGAGCGTCCTGTTCCTGCTTGGCTAGCTCCACGGCGGCCCTGACCTCGATCTCCCGCAGGATGCCGTCCAACTCGTCATCGCCTGCGCGGGCGTCATCGGCCATCAAGGCGCGGATCCTGGCCAGGGGCTGAACCGGCAGGTCGCCCGACAGCAGGCTCATCTGCATGTCCTCCAGGGCGGCCAACAACTGCTCGCCGCGCCGGATCGCCCGGCGTCGCCGCTCCGGGCCCGCCGGCTCCACCTGCTGCACGGCCAGCAGCGTGCCGAGCGACGTCAGGGCCGCCGTCGAGCCGGGTCCATGACCGGCCCCGCCCGGTCTGGTGCGGTCGAGCGCCTGGAAGCGCGGTCCGGACGTGTGACCAACCTCCCGCAGGCGGTGGATCGAGAGCGAGGGGAGTGTCTGGACGAGCATGGTGCGGCTGCCGCGCCTCCTTCACGGCTCATCCTGCACCCAAGAGGCTAAGAAACCGTTAACTGGACGGGGAAAGTCCCGGCAGCGGGCCAGATCGCGGATCGGCGAAAAGGTCGGCCGTGCGCTCGCGCCGCTTCTCCGTCCGAGAGCGCATCTCTTCGTCGACAAAGCGCCAGTGGCCGCGGCCATCACGCTTGGCCCGATAAAGGGCTATGTCCGCATGCTTGAGGAGGCCGGATGCCGATCCTCCGCCATCGGTCGGATAGATCGCGATGCCGATGCTGGCCTGCGGCCGCACCTCGTTCCCCTCGAACCGGAAGGGGTGCTGCAACATCGTCAGGATCTGGGTGGCGATCTCGGCGGCGTCGGCGGGCTGCCTCACCGCTTCCAGGATCACCGCGAACTCGTCGCCACCCAGCCGCGCCACCAGGTCGGTCACGCGCCGCCCCGTCTTCAGGCGGCTGGCGACCTCGACCAGGAGCGCGTCGCCGCCGTCATGGCCGATCGTGTCGTTGACCTCCTTGAAGCCGTCCAGGTCCAAGAGCAGCAGCGCCGAGGTGTAGCCTTGCCGATGGCTGCGGCTCACGGTCTCGGTGAGGCGCTCGTGGAACAGGCGCCGGTTGGCCAGCCCTGTGACCGGGTCGTGGTGGGCCAGGTGGGCAAGCCGCTGCTCGGCCAGCTTGCGCTCGGTGATGTCGACGTTCACGCCCACCAGGCCGATGATCCGGTTGTCCATCTCCACCGGCGCCATGATGACGTCGACATGACGCGGCTGGTCTGGCGTACCGTAGGTCGCCTCGTGGCGCAGCCGCTTGCCGGACAGGGCCAGCCGGTTCTTCTCCAGCCAGTGCGCCTTGATCTCCGGATCAAGATCGAGGTTCGCGGGATTCTTGCCCTGCACGTCGCCCCAGTGCTCTCGTGCGGTACTGTTGATCATCAGGTAGGTGCCGTCGGGACCGCAGGTCCAGAAGTCGAAGGGCAGGGCTTCCACCGCTGCCTTCAGCCGGGCATCGCTCTCGCGCCGGGCGGTCTCCGCCCGCTTGCGCTCGCTGATGTCGATGCTGACACCGACCACGCCCTCGACGCGGCTGTCCTCGTCGCGCAGCGGCGAGATGATCTCCTCCAGCTGCAGCCGGCGCCCGCCGGCCTCGTAGCAGAACTCGCCGCGGATCGTTTCTCCGGCCAGCACGCGCCGGTTCGTGTCCGTCCACTGGACCGCGATCTCGGGGGGAATGCCGATTTCCGAGGGCCGCTTCCCCAGGTTCGAGCCCCACAGCTCGCGGCCGACCTTGTTCTGCAGGATGTAGCGACCGTCGATGTCGGACAGCCAGAGATCGAACGGCAGGCTGTCGATGATGCGGCCGAGGCGGCCTCGCTCGGCCTCGACCTGGGCTTCCAGTTCCGCCTGGGCGCAAGCCTGGCGCTGCAGTTCCAGGTTGCGCACGACCAGCGCCGCGAAGTCCTCGAGTGCGGCCAGCTGTTCGTCTGACACGACCTGGCTGCGGCGGTCGTGGATGCCGAGCGACCCGATCAACTCGCCATTGTGGAGAACGAGCGGCACGCCGGCATAGAAGAACAGAGGATCGTCGCGGTCGATCAGGGGGTGGCAGGCATGGCGTGGGTCGTGGCGGGCATCGGCGATCACCACAGGTCGCCCCTCGTGGATGACCCTGCCACAGAAGGAGGCCGAACGATCGACGCTGAACTGGCCTGCATCGCCGTGGAACCAGGCGGTCCAGGCATAGTCGCTGTCCACCAGCACCACCGTTGCTTGGGGCACGTCGAAGGCGAAGGTGACCAGGCGGATTACCTGCTGGATGTTCTTGCCCAACGCCTCGCCGAGACCGGCATAGCGCTGGTGGGCCGACCTACTTGCCGGCTCTGCCTCCGCTTCCGCCTCCATGCGTTGCTCCCTCGTTCCCTGAACGATATGGTGAAATGGAAAAGCTTGACTTGCAACTGCTGCGTGCTTAACCGCGACGTCGCACCCCCGTGGCACGCATGGACAATGGAATCGCGCATGGGCTGACGAGCAGCCCGTTTCACCGCTATGGTCTCCGCCTGAACAGACCGATGGTGAGCGCCTTGTCCGACATCCGCCCGCACGCCCTGGAAACCGATCTCGCCATGCCGACCGAGGGCGACGCGACGCTGGAGGGCTTCCGCAGCGCGGATGGGGTGCTGTCCACGGGCACCTGGGCTCACGCGCCGGGGATTCTACATATTCAGGGCGACTATGACGAGGTCTGCGTCCTCCTGGCCGGGCATGTCCGCCTGACCGCCTCGTCGGGCTACACGGCCGAGTTCAAGGCGGGCGAGACCTTCGTGATCCCCAAGGGGTTCCGGGGCACCTGGGAAACGATCGAGCCGGTGCGCAAGCACTACGTGATCTTCGACCCGTCCGCCGCGGATCGCTGAGCACCGGCATCCCGATCCTTCGGCCGTGGAAGGTAGCGGTCGCTCAGCGTGTGGTAGAGCGCGTCCGGGCTGACCAGCCTGGACGCGGCCAGGGCCAGGATCGCGGTCGCCATCAGGGGAAGGGTCATCGAGGTCGCCCCGGTCATCTCCACGATGATCACCACCGCCGTGATGGGTGCCTGGACGACGCCGGTGAAATAGCCGGCCATGCCCAGGAGCACAACGGCGCCCACCGCGACATGCGGGAGCAGCCAGCTCAGCCCGTGCCCGATCCCGGCGCCTGCCGCCAGCGAAGGCGAGAAGATCCCGCCCGGGATGCCGCTCACCGTGGACAGCAGGGTCGTACCGAGCTTGGCCAGCCCGAACCACGGGTCCGCGTGCGACGTCCCCTCCAGGAGACCGCGAGCCTGCTCATAGCCGGTGCCGTAGGTGTCACCGCCGGTCACGAGGCCGATCAGCGCGACCAGCAAGCCACAACCCGCCGCGAACGGCACCTTGTGGCGGACGATCGGCGCCAGCAGGGGCTGCCGCTCGGCGAAGGCCAGCAGGATGACGATCCGGCCGAACACTCCTCCCAGAAGCCCGCCCACGACCCCGCACAGCAGCACCGCCAGCCAGATCGACCCGCCGAAGGGATGGCCGGCGAACGTGCCGAAATAGGTGTAGTCGCCGACAAGCCCCAGCGACACGAGCCCGGCCAGGATGACGCTGGAGAAGACCAGGCGGCTGTTGCGCTGCTCGAACGACCGGCTCAACTCCTCCACCGCAAACACGATGCCGGCAATCGGCGTGTTGAAGGCCGCGGCCAAGGCAGCGGCACCGCCGGCGAGAATAAGACCGTCATAGTGGCGCCCGCCCAGCCGGCCCAGCTCGTGCATGATCGAAGCACCGACCTGGACGGTCGGCCCCTCGCGCCCGACCGAGGCGCCGAACAACAGCGCCAGCGTGGTCATGACAACCTTGCCGGCCGCCACCCTCAGCGACAGGAGCGCCCGCCGGGCCCAGGGACTGTCGATCTCGCGCGCAGCGATCGTCTGCGGGATCCCGCTGCCCTGCGCGCCCTGGAAGTAGCGGCCGGTCAGGTAGGCGAGCAAAGCGAAGCCGGCTGGGGAGACCAGCAGCATCACATAGGGCGACCAGGCGATGATCAGCCGGAGCCAGCCATAGGCCAGGTCGGCCACGGCCGCGAATCCCACTGCCACCAGGCCGATCAGGGCGCCGCCGCCCCAGAAGACAGCCTGCTGCCGCCATCGGGCTTCCGAAAGAAGCAGGCGCCGCTGCCGCCTCAGCCACCACCGGACGCTTGCCGCCATGCGCCGACTGTCTCCCGCACGTCCGACCCGGGCCGGGATGGCATGATCCGGCTCGAACGGCGAGGACTTTGGTGAGCGGCTGGCGGCTTCGGATCAGCCGGTCGCGCCGGTGGTGCCTTCCTGGGCGACGCGCAGATTGTTGACGACATAGGCCACGCCGGGCGTGCCGGTCGCGATCGATTCCGCCTGGTCGCGGATCTTGGCGCTCACCACCGTCCCGGCCAGCGTCACCTGGTCGCCGACGACGTCCACCTGCACCTGGGGCGCATCGCCCTCCAGGTTCTGGGAGAGCCGGCTCGCGATGTCGTCTCGGATTCTGTCTTCGTCCGCCATTATTCGCTTCCCCATCTGTGACGCTGGTATAACGCGGCGGCGTGTGACGCGTTCCCGTCAAGCCGGTTCGCCTGTGCTTGTTCGGCTTCCGGAATAGGCTTGTCGGCCCGCCAAACGCCCTCCTAGACTGCTAATTGTCGGACAAAATAAGGGGAGCCCGCCACGCTCATGAGCTGGGCCCCCGAGGGAGGTTGGAACATGCGACGCAGGCTGCTGCCCGCCGTGCTGGTGGCTGGTATCCTGGGGCTGGCGGGCATTCCCGCGTTCGCCCAGGAGAAGTACACCGTCGGCTATTCCCAGTTCTGGGGGACCAACCCGTTCCTCGTCACCATGGCCAACGGCGCCCGCAAGGCCGCCGCGGAGTGGAAGGAGAAGGGGGTCGAGGTCGATCTCATCTTCACCAATGGTGGCGACACCGACACGACCAGGCAGGTGGCCGACCTGGAGGATCTCTACGCGCAGGGGATCGAGGGACTGATCCTGTTCCCTGGCGACAGCATCGTCGTCGCCGAGCCGGTGAAGAACATCTACAACCCGCAGAACATCCCCGTCGTCATCACCGATATCGGCCTGCAGTCCGGCAGCTGGGATACGTTCATCATCACCGACAATTACGCCGGCGGCGAATCGGCGGCCGAGTACATGGCCAAGAACGTCCCGGCCGGGGCCAAGGTGATCACGTTCGACCACGCGCCCGGCAACGACAACGCCCAGAACCGCCAGCGCGGCTTCGAGGACAAGGCGAAGGCACTGGGACTGGACGTGCAGCCCGAGAAGTTCCTGAAGCTGTCCCTCGAGGAGGGCCGCAAGCTCATGGAGGACACGCTGGTCGCGGTTCCCGACATCAAGGGCGTGTTCTTCTTCAACCAGGTCGTGGCGCAAGGTGCGGCCGCGGCCCTGGAAGCGGCCGGCCGTACCGACGTGAAGCTGGTCTCCTTCGACCTCGACCCCGTGTCCTACCAGGCGGTCAAGGACGGCAAGATCCTGGCCCTGGTCGTCCAGGACCCGTTCAAGATGGGCTACGAGGGCGTGAATGCCATGGTGACCAAGCTGCAGGGCGGCAAGCCGGTCGAGCGCATGGACATCCCGACCCGGCTGCTCACCAAGGACAATGCCGCCGAGTTCGCGAACGATCCGCAGATCACCGGGGGGCAGTGAGCAGCCCAACCAAGAAAGTGACCCCCCTTCTGGCCTGCGAAGGCATCGTCAAGAACTTCGGCGGGGTCAGGGCCTTGCGCGGCGTGGACTTCTCCGTTCGCGCCGGCCGGGTGCATGCCCTGGTCGGCGAGAACGGGGCGGGCAAGTCGACGCTCGCCAAGATCATCGCCGGCCTCTATCCGCCTGATGCAGGCCGTCTCCTCCTGGACGGCCAGCCGCTGGCATTGTCGGGGACGCGCGAGGCGCTCAAGCGCGGCATCGTCACCGTCCACCAGGACATCAACCTGATTCCAAGCCAGACGGTCGCGGAGAACATCTTCCTCGCGAACGAGCCGGCCTCGAGGCTGTTCGGGGTCATCCGGCAGGGCGAGCTGCATGCGCGCACGGCAGCACTGCTGGAGCGCTACGGCATCGGCTGCCGGCCCGGCACGCTGGTGGCCGATCTGCCCAACGACCAGAAGAAGATGGTGCAGATCCTCAAGGCGATCAGCCGCGAGGCCCGGATCCTGCTCCTGGACGAGCCCACCTCCTCCTTGACCGATGCGGAGCTGCGCCTGGTCCTGCGCCTGATCCGCGAGCTGGCGGAGCAGGGCGTCGGCATCGTGTTCATCTCGCACTATCTGGGCGAGGTGTTCGAGGTCGCCAACGACATCACGGTACTGCGCGACGGCGCCATGGCCCTGTCGGCCAACCGGCAGGCGACCTCGATCGGCGACGTCGTGGCGGCCATGATCGGACGCGAGCTGGCGCCCGAAGCGCAGGGGCGCCGGGAGGCGGCACCGGGCAAGCCGCTCCTGGAAGTGCGGGACCTCTCCGTGCGCAACGGCCCAGCCGGTGTCAGCTTCACCCTGCACGAGGGCGAGGTGCTGGGCATCACCGGCCTGACCGGATCGGGGCTCACCGAACTGGCCAAGGCGATCTTCGCCAGCCCCGACGTGCGGCGCGACGGCGGCGAGATCCGCCTGCACGGCGAGCCGCTCCACGCCCGCACGCCCAGGGATTCGCTTGCCGCCGGCATCGCGCTACTCACCAACGACCGGCTGCGCGAGGGCATCCTGCCCGAGAGCCCGATCTACGAGAACGTGGCGCTGCCGGTCCTGGGCCGGTTCGGCAACCGCTTCGGCGTCCTGGATCTCGCTGCCATGCGGGACGCCGGCGCGAGGGCGATCCAGCGGCTGCGCATCCGGGCACCCGGCCCCGCCAGCCCCGCCAAGTCCCTGTCCGGCGGCAACCAGCAGAAGGTCCTGCTCGCCAAGTGGCTGGGCACCCACCCGCGCGTCTTCATCATGGACGAGCCCACCATCGGCATCGATGTCGGCTCGAAGGCGGAGATCCGCGAGCAGGTCCGCCAGATCGCCAGGCGCGGCGTCGGCGTCATCCTGATCACCGCGGAAATCGACGAGCTCACCACGCTCTGCGACCGCGTCCTGATCATGTTCCGCGGCCGGGTCGTGGCCGAGCTCGCGGGCGGCGCCATCAACCGCCAGACCATCCTGCAAACCTCGGTCAGCGGGGAGCTTGCCGCTTGAGCACCGTCGTCACTTCGCCATCCCGCACCCGGGACGCGCTGCGCCAGTCCTATGGCCTGATCCAGGCGCTGGCGGTGCTGGCCATCCTGGTCGCGGTCATGTCGATCCTCTCGCCGCGCTTCCTCACCTGGATCAACATCGCCAACCTGATGGGCCAGATGGCGGTGCCCCTGATCGTCGCCGCCGGCATGACCATCGTCATGATCTCCGGCGAGTTCGACATCTCCGTGGGCTCGGTCGTGGCCTTGTGCGCCGCCGTCACGGCCGCGCTGATGCCCACGACCGGCCTCCTGCCCGCCCTTGCCATCTCCCTGGCGATCGGCCCCGCGATCGGCTGGGTGAACGGCATGGTCACCACCAAGGGCCGCATCCCGTCCTTCATCGTGACGCTCGGCACCATGATGATGGCGCGCAGCCTGGCCTTCGTCGTGACCGGCGGCCAGGTCGTCTCCAACACCTCCGACGCGATCAAGGCGATCGGCCAGGGGCGCCTGCTCAACATCCCCGTCCCGTTCCTGATCGCCCTTCTCTGCTACGCGATCGGCTGGTTCCTGTTGACCCGCACCGCGTTCGGCAAGCGCGTCTACGCCGTGGGCGCCAACAAGATGGTCGCCACCCTGTCCGGCATCCGCGCCGACCGGGTGAAGATCCAGTGCATGATGATCGTGGGCTTCGCCGCCGCGTTCGCCGGCAACGTCCTGCTCGCCCGCATCGGCGCCATCCAGGCCGATACTGGCCGCGGCCTGGAGTTCGAGGTCATCGCCGCGGTCGTCATCGGCGGCACCAGCCTCTATGGCGGCCAGGGCAACATCCTGCGCACGATCATCGGCGTCATCATCATCGCCCTGATCCGCAACTTCCTGAACCTGAGCCGGATCGACATCTTCTGGCAGGACTTCGCCACCGGCGCGATCATCATCGGCGCGGTGTTGCTGGACGCATTGCAGAAGCGGGTGGGGCAGCGGTAGCGAGAAACGGCTTTCACGATCCAGCCAGAACCCAGATGCTGAAGTGCTGAAAGCCGACAGCTTTCACTGTCCGGTGGTTCGCTGGACAAGCTTAGCTTCGTCCGAACATTCAGCGTGGCTTCCCCACCGCCATCGCCACCAGAAAAGCCTCGTCCTCGTCCACGAACGCTGCCTCCGGCCCCGCTCCCACCGCGTCACCAGCTGCTTGGCATAGACATGAGAGCAGTAGGTGGCGGCACCTGCTTGGCGGCAAGCGGCGTGATCAGCCGCCATGCGCTCATCCCCCGCGAGAAGCCATCGCCGATCGCCTGCAGGAACATCCGGCCCTCCATTGGCAGGCGATGCCGCCCTTTGCAGCAGCGCTGCGCCCACGCGGCAGCACCGCACTCCCTACGGCCACGTCGACGCCCAACGCTCCATGGTCTATCCGAAGGGCCACGCGCCTCGCCATCCAACGGCGGCAACGAACAACAGGGAGGATCCATGGACCCGCTGGCCAAACGCACCCTCGGCAAGTCCGGCGTGCAGCTCAACCAGATGGGCTTCGGCGGCGCTCCGTTGGGCGAGCTGTTCACCAAGGTTTCCGATGCGGATGCGGAAGCCACGCTCCAGTCGGCCTGGGACCAGGGCATCCGCTATTACGACACAGCACCCTGGTATGGCCGTGGCCAGTCCGAGCACCGTTTCGGCCGCTTTTTGTACCGACAGCCGCGCGGCGAGTTCATCCTCTCGACCAAGATCGGCCGCGTGCTGAAGGCACCGCGCAACCCGGAGCGCTTCGACACCGGCTTTTGGAAGGGCGGTCTGCATTTCGACCACGTCTTCGACTATTCCTACGACGCGGTGATGCGCGCCTTCGAGGACAGCCTGCAGCGTCTCGGCATGAACAGCATCGACCTCCTGATCATCCACGACCTCGACTACTGGCACCATACGACCGAGCCCAAGGTCGCGGCCTTCTTGGCCCAGCTCTCGACCGGGGGCTTCCGGGCGCTGGAAGAGCTGCGCTCCGCCGGCGTCATCAAGGCGATAGGTGCCGGCATCAACGAGCTGGGCTTCATGCCCCGCTTCCTCGACCTGTTCGACATGGACTTCTTCCTGTGCGCGCTGCGCTACTCCCTGATGGAGCACGACGTGCTCGACACGGAGTTCCCCTATTGCGAGCGCCGCAATGTCGGCATCGTGATCGGCGGCGTGTTCTCGTCCGGCATCACCGCCACCGGCCCCGTTCCCGGCGCCAAGTACAACTATGCGGATGCCACCCCGGAGGTGATGGACAAGGTCCGCCGCATCCAGGCGGTCTGCGAGCGGCACGGGGTGCCGATGCCGGCCGCAGCACTGCAGTTCCCGCTGGGCCACAAGATCGTCACCTCGGTCATCCCCGGCGGCTTCACGCCGGAGCATGTCGCCCAGAACATGGAGCACATGCGCCGGTCCATCCCGGCCGATCTGTGGGCCGAACTGAAACAGGAAAAGCTCATCCGCGCCGACGCGCCGGTGCCGACAGCCTGAGGAAGCGGACATGGCAAAGATCACCCGCGTCGAACTGACCTCGTTCCGCTACGAGGTCGAGGGCCTGAGCCTGCCGCGCCACGGCGCTGCCGGCGTCGGCAACCTAATGGCATTGAAGGGCGGCAGCATGCCGGCCGTGCGCTGGGCCGTCCGGCTGCGCTGCGATGACGGCTCCGAGGGCGCCTATGTCACCCATTGGGTCGGCACGCCGTCTTCCTATGGGCAGGCGCAGATGCTGGCCCCCCACCTGATCGGCCGCGACCCCGACACGCGCGAGAAGATCTGGGACGACATGAAGCGCGAGGTGCGCGCCTACGATCATATGGGCCATGGCCCCCTGGACATCGCGCTTTGGGACCTGGCCGGCAAGCGCTCCAACCTGTCGGTCGCCCGCCTGCTCGGCGGCTGGCGCACGCACCTGCCGACCTATGCCAGCTCCTATCATGGCCAGGACGAGCCGGGCGGCCTCGATACGCCGGAAGCGTTTGCCGACTATGCCCAGGCCTGCAAGGAGAAGGGCTTCGCCGGCTTCAAGATCCATGGCTGGCATGACGGTGACGTCCGCCGCGAAGTCCGCGCCGTTCATGCGGTCCGCGCGGCCGTGGGTGACGACTTCCCGCTGATGCTGGACCCGGCCTGCCAGCTGCGCACCTGGATGGACGCGCTGACCGTGGGCAAGGCCTGTGACGAGGCCGGCTTCTTCTGGTTCGAGGATCCCTATCGCGACAGCGGCATCTCGGCCGAGGGCCACAAGCGCCTGCGCGAGAAGCTGAAGACCCCGCTGCTCACCTGCGAGCATGTCCGCGGTATCGAGCTGAAGATCGCCTTCATCCTTGCCGGCGGCGGCGACCTGATCCACGCCGATCCGGAATACGACATGGGCATCACCGGTGCGATGAAGATCGCCCATGCTTGCGAGGCGCTGGGCCTGGACCTGCAGTACCATGCCTGCGGACCGGCCCATCGTGCGGTCATGGCCGCCACCCGCAACACCCATTTCTACGAAATGGCGCTGGTTGGCCCCGCGATGAAGAATGCCGTCCCGCCGGTCTATACCTGCGGCTATTCCGACGACGAGGCCGACCTGCCGGCGTCGGGCGGCGTGCCCGTGCCGGACGGCCCTGGCCTGGGCGTCTCCTACGATTGGGACTTCATCGAGCGGAACAAGGTGGCCGAGCACGTGTTCGGTACGTGAAGTTCACCAGTTCCGGTTCCGAGCCTCCGCCCATGGCCGCCGGCACGCCTCGTGCCATGCTGATCCTCGCCGACGACCTGACCGGGGCGGCCGATTGCGGTGCCGTCTGCAGGCACCACGGCCTGTCCGCCTTCGTCGCGATCGACCCTATGGCCTCGGCCGAGGCGGACGTGCTCTCGCTCGACGCGGATACCCGCTCGCTCGATGCCAGGGATGCGGCCGACCGGACCCGGCGCTTGGTCGAGCTGACCGCCGCCACGCCGGCCAGGCTGTTCTTCAAGAAGGTCGATTCGACCCTGCGCGGCCATCTGGGCGTCGAACTCGCAGCCACGCTGCAGGCCCGCCGCAAGATCACGGACCGGCGGACGCTGGCCGTGCTGGCCCCGGCTTTCCCGGCCGCCGACCGGGTGACGCTGGGTGGGCGGCAGTTCGTGAAGGGCGTGCCCCTGGAGGAGACCGAGATCTGGCGGCGCGAAGGCTCGGGCCCGGACGCGGCGATCGCCCGCCTGCTGGAGCCGGCCGGCCTGCGGCACGCCCACCTCCCGCTGGCCGACCTTCGCAGCGGCACCCTTGCGGCACGACTGGCCGGCCTGAATGACGTTCCGGACGTCCTCGTCTGTGACGCCGAGACCGATGCCGACCTCGCGGCGCTGGCCCGGGCAGCACTGGCGCTCGGCGACGACATCGTCTGGAGCGGCTCGGCCGGCCTGGCCGGCCATCTGATTGATGCAGCCGGCCTTCGTCCCGGTCCGGCACCGGCAACCCCGATCCTCGAGCCTGGCCCCCTCCTGTTCGTGGTCGGCAGCATGTCGACAGTCTCCCGCGAGCAGGCCGCAACGCTGGCGGCCGAGGCCGACCTGTCCCTGCTCCCGGTGCCGGTCTCGGCCCTGCTCGGCGACCATGCCGTCCTTGCCCGAAGCGAGTGGCCCGTCCGCCTGCATCAGGCGATCGCCGCCTGCCGTGACGTCGTGCTGCTGCCCCGAGCCGACGTGCCGGACGACCCGCACCATGCCCTGGCCCTGCGCCATGCCCTGGCCGCGCTCGTCGCCCCAATCAGCCAGCATCTCGGCGGCCTGTTCGTCACCGGCGGCGAGACTGCCCGTGCCGTGCTCTCGGCCCTGCAGGTCCGGGGCCTTTATCTGCACCGCGAACTGGAGCCGGGCATCCCGTTGGCGACCGCCCAGGCACCGCGCCCCTTCGCCGTCGTCACCAAGGCTGGCGCCTTCGGCCAGCCACGCACCATGATCGACGTCCGGCACGCTTTGTCGGATCTGCTTGCCGGCTCGCCGGTTTCCTCCCTTAGCACGAAACGGAACTCCGCCATGAACCGCCCCCTCATCGCGATCACCATGGGCGACGCCGCCGGCATCGGTGCGGAAGTGATCATGAAGAGCCTGGCGCATGCCGACCTCTACGGCCGCTGCCGCCCGCTCGTGGTGGGTGACGCCGGGCGATTGGAGGCGGCCGGCAGGATCGTGGGCACGCAGCTTTCGGTGCGCCCGCTGACGGAGGACCAGGTCGCCGACGGCACCTACCGGCACGGCACCGTCGACTGCGTGGACCTGAAGCTGATCCCGGCCGATCTTCCCTGGGGCAGGATCTCGCCGGTCGCCGGCGACGCCTCGTTCCGCTTCATCGAGACCGCCACCCGCCTAGCGATGCAGGGCAAAGTCGACGCCATCTGCACGGCACCCATCAACAAGGAGGCGCTCCATGCCGGTGGCCACCGCTATCCCGGCCATACCGAGCTCCTGGCCGAACTGACCGGTACCGAGGAGGTGTCGATGATGCTGACCGCACCCGGCCTGCGCGTCATCCACGTCACCGTCCATATCGGCCTGATCGACGCCGTCGCGAAGATCGAGCCCGGCCTGGTCGAGCGCACCATCACCCGCGGCTATCAGGTGCTGGAGCGGGCAGGGGTGCCGCGCAAGAAGATCGGCGTGTGCGGCATCAATCCCCATGCCGGCGAGAACGGCCTGTTCGGCTACCGCGAGGAGGAAACCAAGATCGTCCCGGCCGTGGAAGCCTGCCGCGCCAAGGGCATGGACGTCGAAGGACCGCTCCCTGCCGACACCCTGTTCTTCCGCGCCGGCCGCGGCGACTTCGACATGGTCGTCGCCATGTACCACGACCAGGGCCACACCCCGGTCAAGGTGCTGGGCATTGAATCCGGCGTGAACATCACGGTAGGCCTGCCCGTCATCCGCACCTCCGTCGACCACGGCACCGCCTTCGACGTCGCGGGCAAGGGCATCGCCGACGAGCGGAGCCTGCTGGAAGCGCTCAGGCAGGCCATCGCCCTGACGGCGGCCCCGGCACCGCAGTGAGCGGCAGAGCAGGTACCGGACCTTAGCTTGTGCCCTTATCACCCACCCGCCGGTCGGCAGGTTCCAGGCTGTCGCCCCCGTCGGTCGGCCTGCTCCTTCGGACATGGCCCGTGCTGGCCGCCCTCGCTGTTATGCCCGGATGCACCGGTGCCGAGCCGCCCTCTGGGTCCATGGAACAGGACACCGACATGGTCGAGTGTCCTGCGGCCGCCGACAGGCTGAAGGCCTGCTTCGACAAGGCGCTGAGCGCATGCAGGAACGGGTTCATGGTCGTCATGCCAGCCGACGCCCTGGAGCCGGATGGCGGCATCGACACTGAGGCGCGCATGGTCGCCAGGTGCGCGCCGTGAGCTGACGCCATCCGGGCAGGCCGGTGCCGGGCGGCAAATGGCTCGGCAATTCCCCGGCCTGCCCCTCGGTCGTCAGCCGACGAAGTCGCCCGCGGTAAGACGCGTGACCCCGAACAGCGTCAGGGTGCCGTCCTCGGAGTAGCGGGATATGCTGCTCGCATCCACCGCATCAATGACAAGGGAGCTGCGGGCTGCACCGTCCAGCGTGACTGTCTCAAGGTCGACATGGGCATCGTCGCCGTCGACCCGGCCGTTCTTGTCGCTGTCCAGCTGGGCAAACTCGACTTGATCCCGGACAGGAATGGGCCCCTCGTAGTCCGGACTATCATTGAAGTAGTCGAACTTGATGTCGAGCTTGTCCTCGCCACGCACGAAGTCCGCCACAATATCATCGCCCGGGCTGACGAACCCTTCCCCGTAGATGTCGGGATCGCCCTCCATCGCGATGCCCGTGTAGCCGACGGTGTCCTTGCCGGCATTCAGCCGCAACAGGTCGTCGCCGCTCCAGCCGTTGACATTGTCGTCGCCCGTACCGCCTCGCAGCTGGTCGTTCCCCTGCCAGCCGTTCAGGTTGTCGTTGCCGCTGCCACCGTCGAGCAGGTCGTCACCGAGATGGCCCGCCAGAAGGTCGTTCCCGTCGCCGCCTTCCAGCCAATCGCCGCCATCGACCCCACGCGGATAGTCACCCATGAAGACAAGGCTGACGTCCTTGATCAGCCCGTAGAGCATATCGTCGCCGCGGCCACCGATCAGGTGGTCGGTGCCATAGTCTCCTTCCATGACGTCATTGCCATCGTCGCCCTTCAGCACATCGTCGCCGTAGCCGCCGAAGAGCTTGTCCTGACCTTCGTCGCCCCGAAGAACGTCGTTCCCGTTGGCGCCGTACAGCAGGTCGTTGCCCTCGTTGCCGTTCAGGTCGTCGTTGCCGTTGCCGCCGCGCAGCGTGTCGTTGCCGAGCTGCCCGTACAGCCGGTCGTCGCCCTCCTGGCCCCAAAGCGTGTCGTTGCCGGCCTCGCCATACATGGCATCGTTGTTGCCCCCGCCGATCAACGTATCGTTGCCGGCCCGGCCGAAGATCGTGTCCTTCGAGGCTGTCCCGGTCAGCTGCTCGCTGCGCGGTGTTCCGACGATGGTTGGCATGGCGCTGCTCCTTCGCGTTGGTAGCCAGCCAAGGTAAGGGGACAATGAGAGAGCAGGCATTGACTTGGATCAAGAATGAAAGCCATGCGCCATATTTTCAGGAATGCTCAAGCTGGCCTCTATCACATCTACAATAATGGAAATGCCGAAGAACAGCACTCCATTGTTCGTTGAATGGCTGTGCGAATCCCACTACCGCTCCGGTGCGGTCCGTGGCGTCGGCCCCAGCTCCGACGCGACCTGCGCATAATTGACCAGGGCCAGGCGGCCGACGCTGGCCAGGTCGCGGTAGTAGAGCACCGGCAGCATCGCCGTGAGCGTGCTCTCCGAGAAGAGCTGCTGGCGGCCCAGGATGATGATCAGGAAGCCCAGGCTGTAGCCGAAGCTGGTGAGCAGCGGGCTCCATGCCTTATCCGGCAGCCCCGCGCGCAGCAGGTCCTTGGCCACCATCGAGAACCCCATCGACAGTCCCGCCGCCAGCCCCGATCAGACCAGCTCAGCGACCACGCGGTTCCACCAAGAGGAGGCGGCCAGGGAGAAGGCGACCTTGCGGCTACGAAACGTCGTAACTGCGGGCAAAAAGTGGCTGCGCCTTGGCAAAATCCTGCATGGTACGCAAAGTCACCTGAAGGTTGCCGGTCCCACAATGACCAATATTGGTGACATCACGGGCAAAGCCTTCTTCCAGTGTGATGGATTTAGGATCTATCTTCAGATAAACGATCACGACTTTCGCTTGAGGATAAACTTCAACGCATGCAAAGTTCTTGATGCGCTTGAAGGCAATGTAATACTGAAGCTCTTTGACCTGAACGTCGCTTCCCAGGTTGATGAGGTGGGAGTGGACCGCCTCGTAGAGGTCGCTGAGGGCAGCATCGGCATTTGCTAGACGGTACAAGATTCGGCTCGATTGATAGGGATCGTTTACGCCGCTGCTCACCACAGAAGGCGTCACCTGGTTCTTGTCGCTGCCCGCCGGCTGCATGGTGATCCTGGCCTGCTTGGGCGCATGCACCAGTTCCAGCATCAACAGGTCGCCGAACCGGCGATACCGCAGAAGCTCGATGTTGCGGGCGATCTGCTTGACCGCATGCTCGTCGTAGCGCGTGAAGTCGCCCGCGATGCACAAGAGGCGCGGACCGGACCAGTCCACGTTTTTCGCTGCTTCCGCGCCGAGCTTCTCCATGACGAGCCATTGGAACTCCTTGCGGTGGTCCAGCAGCCAGTCGAGATAATAGAGCCCCTGGCTGACGACGTTCTCGTTGATCGCGCGCTTGTACTCGATGATGACCGGGCTGCCGTCCTCATCAAGTCCAAGTGTATCGATCCGCCCGCCATGGGCAGGTCCGGTGGAGTATTCGCTCGCGAGGAACTGCAGACCCAGCAGAACCTCGAGGTTGGCTTCGAAGAGCAGTTGAAGGGACTTCTCGACCTGCACCGCAGCGCCGGGAATTTCCTTCACCTGCCCATTGGTCACGTCGAACAGCTTGATGTCGCTCACGCCGGTCTCTCGCAGCAGCCCTTGTCGTCAACAGGCCGGTCTCGCAGACGGCTTCCACATCCGACGGACCATTCAGCCGGCGGAAGCACCAGCCGCCTGATAGTCCGCCTCGCTCACCTGCTCCAGCCAGTTCGTCTCGCCGGCGTCGCCGCCTTCCTGGATGGCGATGTGCACCATGGTCGTTGTCGGCCCGGCCCCGTGCCAGTGCTTCTCGCCCGGCGGGATCCAGATCGTGTCGCCCGGACGGATCACGATGGCGCCCTGGCCCTCCGTCTGGAACAGGCCACAGCCCGTGAGCACGTGCAGCGTCTGGCCCAAGGGATGGGTGTGCCAAGCGGTCCTGGCGCCCGGCTCGAAGCTCACCCGGAGTGCTCGAACCCGTGCCGGGGCCGGTGCCTGGACGATGCGGTCCAGCCAGACCGACCCTGTGAAATAGGCGCTGTTCCCGCGCATGCTCTCCTGCGCGCCCGCCCGTGTCAGCTCCATCGGCGTCTCCTGCTCGTCGGCCCCGCCGGTTCGGCGAGGCGCAGTCATAGGAATATGGACCTTGATACGCTAGAATGTCCCGCTTCTGCCGCGCAAGGGAAGGCCGACATGGCGACCATGGACCTAATTGGATTTTGCATGAACGAACCCAAGCCTCCCCCGATCCTTCGCGATCTCCGGTGCACGAACGAACCCGAGCCGGCGCCTGTGCCGGCTTGTCTTCACTCGATCCCGTTGGTCTTGGCGATGATGTCCGACAGCATGGGCACGTAGTCGTCGCCATGCCCGGTCCCCACCGCCAGCGCGAAGCTGTTGCGCACCGCCGCACCTACCGGGTTGGCGAGGCCCACCGCGTTCGCGAAGGCCGAGAGGTAGGACATGTCCTTGAAGCCGTTGCGGATCGTGAACTTGTGGGCGTTGCGGTCGCGCTCGATCACGTAGCGGAAGAAGGTCTGGTAGAAGCCGCAGTCCATCCGTCCGCCGCGGACGACGTTGTCGAAGACTTGCGACGTCAGGCCGGCCTTCGCGCCCAGCGCCAGCGCCTCGGAATAAAGGGCCGCATAGCCCATGGAGAGAAAGTTGTTCAGCAGCTTCATGGTGTGACCGGTGCCGGTGGGCCCCGTCTCGATGATCCGGCTGGAAAAGGCTTCCAGGACTGGCCTTGCCCGCTTCACCATCTCGGGCGCGCCGCCCACCATGACGTCGAGCGTGCCGGCTGCCGCATCCGCCGGTGTCCGGCCGAGCGGCGCGTCGATCAGGGTGATGCCCTGCGGGGCCAGCTCCTCGGCGAGCCTGGTGGTGACCGAGGGCTCCGAGGTCGAGCAGTCGATGACCAGCAGCTCCTTGCCGGCCGCAGCCAGCCCGTCCGGCCCCTGCATGACCGCCTGCACCTGCGGCGAGCCCGTCACGCACAGGATGACGATGTCGGACTGCTCCGCCAGTTCCTTCGGGGTGTGCGCCTCCTGGGCACCCCGACTCTTCAGGTCCTCGACCGGCTCCCGGTTGCGGTGGCCCATGACGGTCAGCGGCCAGCCCTTCTCGACGATGTTCTTCGCCATGCCGTGGCCCATCAGCCCGACACCGATGAAGCCGATCCGTTCCTTGGTCATCTGCTGGCACCTCCTCTTGCCCCGCCGCCGCCCCGTCATGCGCAGCGATCGTGCCGCGCGGACCCTAAGCCGCACCACCCGCCTGTCCACAGGCGATTGCCGGCACGCGGTCCCGAGGCCGCAAACTCGCAGACGGTCCTGGCAGACCAGGATCGGTCGCGTAGTCGCTCATGACCTGCCAGATCCTGGATACACCTGCAGTTGCACGCTTCGACTGCATGACCAAGCTGGCGGCGCGCTGGCAACGAGACCCCGCGCGCAGGAGCCCCTCCTGGTCGAGGACGCCACCCGGGGTCCGCGGTCTCCGACAATCCACTCGTCACCAAGCCGGGCGGGATCCGGTCCCATGCAGGCGTGCCGCTGCCGGACCATCACGCCCGAATCCTCGGCACCCCGTGCACCATCGGCTGCATGCCGCCGGCAAGGCGAAGTTCATGTTTCCAGCCAGGATGAACCACGAGATCCGCACGCCCGTGACCGCCGTGCCCAGCCTGCTCGCCGAGGAGCCCCTCGATGAAAGGCAGCAAGGTCCTGTCCATGCGATCAGGACATCCGGGCGGCACCTGCTGAGCCTCATCAACGACGTTCTCGACCTCTCCCGCATCGAGGCGGACGGGCTTGCGCTGGAAGAGATCGCCTACTCGATGGGCGAGCCACTGCAGGACTCGCCGCCGGTACTGCGCGACGACCCGGCCCGGCTGCGGAAGGTCCTGGTAAACCTGGTCGGCAACAGACCGAAGTTCGCCAGCAAGGGCGGGGTGCGGGTCGATGTCGGCTGGCAGGGCCTGCCGGCGGACGAGGTCCGGTTCCGATTGGAAGCAGAGGGCAGCGGCATCGGCATTCCGGAGGATCGACAGGCCGGTCCATCTACCACCCGCCGCTACGGCGGCCTCGGCTTAACCATCTGCCGCCGGCTGGCCGCTGCAATGAACGGCACGATCGGCGTCGAGAGCAATCTTGGCCAGGGCAGCACCTTCTGGTTCGAGGTGTCCTTCAAGCTGGGGTCAACGTCATGGAGAGCGAGCGGCGCGCTGTCTGGCAGCTGGCATGCATGAAGTCCTCACCAAGCCGATCGGATGGACCGAGCTGTTCGATGCGCTGGGCAAGGTCACGTCCGGGCGGGTGGGCGGCCGCAGCAGCGTGGCCCCTGTTCCTGTGGAATGCCGTGAAGGCTTCAGGCAGCCTTCAAGGGGAGATGCTGGACAACCGCCGGGACCCGGCCATCGCCATGCGCCGTGCGCACCAGCCGGCCGGCACCTTCCTCAGCCCTGGCCTCGTCCGGATCGGAACGCCGGCCCCTGGGACCGGGGGAGGATCAAACGGTGCCGCATCGACCCGACAGGACAGCCATCCGCAGCACCGCGGATCCACCGAAACCGGTCCAGACGCCGTCGTCAGATGCTGCCGTGGACCTTCAAACAGTCTGCTCGCCGTAATAGAGCGTCATCATGTGCTTCGCCTCGGCGAAGAACAGCCAGCGCTCGACCAGCGTCCCTGCAACCGCGGCCAGGGCGGCCAGCAGGGTGAGGAACACCGCGAAGGCAGGGCTCGGCGTGAAAAGGGCCACTGCCAGCAGCAGCCAGGGAACGGCCGCCCCCAGGACCACGGCGATCCGGCGCAGCTTCGCCGCATGCTTGCGGCCGACCCGATAGCCCATCTCGTTCAGGAGATAGTTCGAGCCAGTGTGCGGCGACTCCAGCAGGCTGACACGGCCGAGCTTGCCGAGCCCGGTGGCGCTGCCGATCGTCGCCGTCGGCATCCCGGCATCGGTGCGCTGCCACCACTGCCATTTCACCAGCCAGGCGACCGGGAGGGCCAGGAGTGCCGCGACATGCGGCCAGGGCAGGCTGGGCGTCAGCCAGCTTCCGGTCAGCAGTGCTGCCAGGACGAGGCCCGTGGCCAGCGACAGGCAGAGATAGACCGGCGTGGTGAGCGGATGATGCCATCGGGGGATGGGCGCCAGGGACTGGTAGATCATGCCGGTGCACAGCACGGTCACCACGGCCCCGATCGCAGCCAGGAGGCCCAGCGGCCAGGGTGCCGCGCCGGCGGCTACCCAGAATACCGTCAGCAGACCGGCGGGGATGAAGGTCAGGACGGCGGCGACACCTTCCCGCGACAGCCAGGAGGAGCGCCACTGGCTGAAGGCCCGCCACGCCCGTTCCGGCCGGCGCAGATGGCCCAGCGAACAGAGAAGCCCCGCCGTGATCATCACGAGCGTAGCACCCATGGCGATGAGCCCGAGCCGCGGGTCGGTCGGCAGGAGGCCGAGAAGAAGGCCGACGCACAGGACGAACAGGAGGCCGTATCCGGTCCCTGCCAGCGTGGTGAACAGGAGGATCGAGAAGGTGGGGTGCATCTCAGCCCACCGCCCCGCCTACAAGCGGCATCAGGAGAGCACCTTGTCGAGCCAGCCGAGGAAGCCGCCCTTCGGCGACGCGTCCTCCAGCGCCACTGGGGCCGCCCCGCAACCGGACCTGCCCGGGCGGGGCGGCAGGTACTTGTTGGTCGGCCGGTAGCCCATCTCGGCCATCAGGTCGAAGCCGCCACGATCGGCCACGAGCCTGCTGACCGGGCTGTTGGGGTCGGCCAGGTCGCCGAAATGGCGGGCATGGGTCGGGCAGGTCCGGACGCAGGCAGGCTCGCGCTCTCCCTCCGGCAGGTCTTCCGCATAGATGCGGTCCACGCAGAGCGTGCATTTCTTCATCACGCCGGCCAGCGGATCGAGCTCGCGGGCGCCATAGGGACAGGCCCAGGCGCACAGGCCGCAGCCGATGCACTTGTCCTCGTCCACCAGCACGATCCCGTCGTCGGCCCGCTTGTAGGAGGCGCCGGTCGGGCAGACCGTGACGCAGGCGGCGTTGTCGCAGTGCAGGCAGGACTTGGGAAAATGGACCGTACGCCCGTTCGCACCCTCGCCAGCCTCGAACCCGTGCACGCGGTTCAGCCAGGAGCCGATCGGGTCGGCACCATAGGCACGCTGGTCAGCGAGTGGCGCGCCATAGCCGCCGGTGTTCCACTCCTTGCAGGCGACGACGCAGGCCTGACAGCCCACGCAGGTATCGAGGTCGATGACCAGGCCCAGCCGCTTGGGCGGGGTGGCCGCGGGCAGCATCGTCATCGTTCAGCTTTCCAGGCGCCGAAGCGGCCGCCATAGGCGACGTGCGGCGGCGAAGGTGCCTGGCCGGGCGGTGGCTGGAGCGGGGCGAAGGCCGGCTGGCTCCGTTCATCGTGTCGTGCGATCTTCTCGATCCGCACGGTCAGGTCGTACCAGGCTGCCTGGCCGGTGACCGGGTCGGCATTGGCATAGCGCATGCCCTCTCCCCGGTCCGGCAACAGGTCGTCGATCAGGTGGTTCAGGAGAAAGCCCCGCGTGGCCTCGCCGGCATCGTGGGCAAGGCCCCAGGTGCCGGCCCGCTTGCCGATCGCGTTCCAGGTCCACACGGTATGCTCGTTCACGCCTTCCATCACCTTGACCTGCACCTCGATGGCACCGTGCCGGCTCTCCAGCCGGACCCAGTCGTCGTCGCGCAGGCCGTTGCGGTCCGCCAGCGCCGTGGCAATGTACAGCCGGTTCTCTCCCAGGATCTGCCGCAGCCAGACGTTCTGCGAGTGCCAGGCGTGGTACATCGACATGGGCCGCTGGGTCACCGCGTGCAGCGGGAACGCGTCCCGGTCATGCGCCGCATCGAAGGGCGCGTACCAGAACGGCACGGGATCGAAATAGGTGGCGACTCGCTGACGATGGCGCTCGGGCGGCTGGATGGGACCATGTCCCTGGGCGGCCAGGCGGAACTTCTGCAGGATCTCGCTGTAGAGCTGGATCGTGAGCGGTCCAACCGACGGCATCATGCCCTTGCCGACCGCGAACGTCTGGTAGTCCCGGTTGGCGTGCTTCATGAAGCGCGTCGATTCCGGGATCTCCTCCTGGAAGAAGCAGCCGTTCTCGATATAGCGCTCCAGCTGGTGCGGGTTGGGCGCGCCCTTGCCGGTGGCCGTCCCGTCGGCTCCCCGCCAGCCCGCGAGAGGCCCGATCCCCGGCGTCCGCTCGTGGCGCACGATGTAGTCCGCATAGGAGCTGTAGCGCGCCTGGCCGGCTTCGTCGGTGAAGGCCGAAAGGCCCAGGCGCCAACCGAGTTCGATCAGCACGTCCTGGAACGGGCGAACGTCACGATCCAGCGGGATGACCGGCTGGCGGATCGAGTCCTGGATGGCATCGGCCGAGCCGATCGGCCGGTCCAGCAGCGAGATGCAGTCGTGGCGCTCGAGATAGGTTGTGTCGGGCAGAACGAGGTCGGCATAGGCGACCGTCTCGGAATGGAAGGCATCGGCATAGATGATCCTGGGGATCACGTAGTCGCCGGTGGCCGGATCGAGCTCGGTGAGCCAGCCGATCGTCTCGGCCGTGTTCATGGCCGAGTTCCAGGCCATGTTCGCCATGTACATGAACAGCGTGTCGATCCGGTAGGGATCGCCGCGCCGGGCATTGCCGATCACGAGGTGCATCAGCCCATGGGCGGAAAGCGGTGCTTCCCATGAGAACGCCTTGTCGATCCGGACAGGCTCGCCCTCCGCATCGACCAGCAGGTCCTCCGGCCCCAGCGGGTAGCCGAGCGGCATGCCCGGCAAGGGCCGGCCCGGCACGATGTGCTCGGGCTTGCCAGCGGGCTTGGGGCCCGGCGGGATCGATTTCGGGTAGGGGGTCTCGAAGCGATGGCTGCCGGGCGTGTCGATGGCGCCCAGCAGCGCCTGCAGCAGGTGGATCGCCCGGCAGGTCTGGAATCCATTCGCGTGGGCGCTGATTCCGCGCATCGCATGCATGGCGACCGGTCGGCCGACAAAGCGCTCGTGGCGCCGCCCCCAGACATCGGTCCAGGGCGTCTCCACCACCACGGGCTGATCGAACGCGGCCTGCGCCAGTTCCAGGGCGATCCGGCGGATGGTCGTGGCGTCGATGCCGCACCGCAGTGCAACCTGGTCCGGACTGTACGCCGGGTCAGCGTAGCGCTCCGCCAGGAGCTGGAAGGCGGGCCTCGCGAACCGGCCGTCCGGCAGCTCCACGCGGCCAGCCAGCATGGGATCGACCTCGGCGGCCTCGGCCGGCTGGAGCGATCGCGTGCGCAGGTCCATGCAGAGGGCGCGACCGTCCTCGTCGCGGGCGAACAGGCCGTCCGTGCCTTCGCCGGGCGCATCGACCACGAGCCAGCCGGCATTGGTGAAGCGCTGCAGGTAGGGGATGTCGACCTTGCCGGCGCGGAGCAGCTCGTGGATCAGCGCCATCACGAACAGGCCGTCCGTGCCGGGCGTGATCGGCAGCCATTCGTCGGCGATGGCGGAATAGCCGGTGCGAACCGGGTTGACCGAGACGAACTTGGCACCCCGCTCCTTCAGCTGGGCGAGGCCGATCTTGATCGGGTTGCTGTCATGATCCTCGGCGACGCCGAACATCAGGAAGTACCGGGTGCGCGGGAAATCGACCTCGCCGAACTCCCAGAACGCGCCACCATAGGTGTACATGCCGGCGGTCGCCATGTTCACCGAGCAGAAGCCGCCATGGGCTGCGAAGTTGGGCGTGCCGAATTCCTTGGCCCAGAAGCCGGTGAGCGCCTGCGACTGGTCGCGCCCGGTGAAGAAGGCGAGCTTCTTTGGGTCGTCGTAGCGGATGTTCGACAGCCAGCCCGTCGCGATCGACAGGGCCTCGTCCCACTCGATCTCGCGGAACTGGCCGCTGCCCCTGGGACCGGTACGCAGAAGCGGTTTACGCAGCTTGGCAGGCGAGTGCTGCTGCATGATGCCGGCCGCGCCCTTGGCGCAGACGACGCCGCGGTTCACCGGATGGTCGGGATTGCCGTCGATGAAGCGAAGCTCGCCACCCTCCAGATGCACACGGATACCGCAGCGGCAAGCGCACATGTAGCAGGTGGTCGTTTTCACCTCGTCGGCAGCGACGTTCCCCTTAGCACGAATCTTGCTCGGTCCTTCCAAAGCCCTGGAACCGGTATACCGGCTGCTGGTTAAGCAGGTGTTAAGCGACACCGACGTTTTGTGCGAGGGTGCATAATCCCTTATCTTGGTCCAGTCCTTTCGAGGATTTGGTCCAAGAGAACATCAGCCGCCTCTCCTGCGGTGCGGCGATGATCCGGTTGGTTGTATCCGTCCCTTGCACATCACGTCTGCGGTTTTGTGCATTGCAGCATAGGTCGACCCGTGATTTCAATGTGACTGTCGTCACCATGGCTCGACGTCGACCCTGAACCGCAGGCCGGTGCAGGAAGATTGCTACGCTGCGATCTCCTGCCGGCCCCGCCGGCTGCGCCTGGAGACGAGCCAACATGACAATCGCTGCCCTTGCCGTTCCTGAATCCCGACCTGTCACTGGATCCGCCGACAGTCGTGCGACCTGGCGCTGGATGATCGGGTTCCGCTTCCTGCTGATCAATGCCGTGGGCCTCGCCCTGGTCGGGGCCGGCTGGGCGGCGGGTGTTCTCGATCCGATCTTCGCGACCGACACGACGCATCTCGTCAAGCTGATCGTGGCGGTGTTCGTCCTGGGGGTTGTCTGGTCGGCCCAACGGGCCTTCATGCTGGCCCGCGAGCTCAATGCCCTGGACCAAGCTCGTCCGTCCACCACGACCCGGGTTGGCGACTGGCTGCAACGTACGGCGGGCAGCGACGCCGGCATGCGGGCGAACCTGGCTGCTGCGCTGAAGCTCAAGATCGCGCACCGGATCGCCGCGGTTCGCCACGTGGCGGGTGCCCTGGTGCTGCTCGGCCTGATCGGGACCGTGGTCGGATTTATCCAGGCGCTCTCCGGCGTGCAGCCGGACACGGTCGGCGACGTCGCTGCCATCCCCGGCATGGTCTCCAAGCTGCTCGAAGGCATGGCCACGGCCCTCTACACGACGCTGGTCGGCTCCGCCCTGAACATCTGGCTGATGCTCAACTATCGCCTCCTCGAATCCGGCGGCGTCCACCTCCTCGCTCGCCTCGTGGAAAGGGGTGAGAGCCATGGACGGCTTTGACGATCGCGAGGAAGAGGCCGCCGATACGGTCTTCCGCGACACCATCATGCTGGCATTGGCCGGGTTCGTGACCGTCGTCATGATCGTCCTGGCCCATGTCCGGCCGGAAGCCCAGGCGTCGGCCAGCCAGGAAGCTGCCTCCATGCCCGGCAGCGTCATGATCGAGGCGCACTGGGACGGCGTGCTCGATGCCGACGTGGACCTGTGGGTGCAGGGTCCGGGCGACGTGCCGGTCGGCTATTCCAACAAGGGCGGCGGCCTGTTCAACCTCCTGCGCGACGACCTCGGCAAGCAGATGGACCTGTCCGGGGAGAATTACGAGGTCAGCTACAGCCGCGGCCTGATGGACGGCGAGTACACCGTCAACCTTCACCTCTACCGCAACCGGTCGACCGTCCAGGCAATCCCGGTCAAGGTTGTTGCCAGCGTCAAGCGCGGCCCGAACAAGGTTTCCAAGCAGATCCTGGTCAGCGACACCGAGATGGACCGCGAAGGCCAGGAGCGTACCGTGTTCCGCTTCAAGCTCGATCAGGATGGTGCCCTGGACCAGGACAGCGTCACCACCCTGTTCCGCCCGCTTCGCTCGGGATCCAAGACATGAGCACCCTTACTCTCCTCTTCGTGGCGTCGGTCCTCCTCGCGGCGGCGCTGGCCTCCGCCGTCCTGTGGTCGCGCCACCGCACGATCGTGAAGCTGGCAGCCCTTGCCGGCCTCCTCTGCTTCCTCCCGCTGGGCTACGCCGCCTATGCGGATCTGTTGAGCCGGCCGAAGCCGATCAGCCTCGAGTGGTGGCACCGCAACGCCGAGGAGGCGACGGTGATCGGCCAGCAGATGCGTGAAGGCGAGGGCATGTTCCTCTGGCTGCAGTTCTCCGGCGACCCGGAGCCCCGAGCCTACGTGCTGCCCTGGGACCAGAAGCTGGCCGAGCAGCTGCAGATGGCATGGGAGGAGGCGCAGAAGAACGGCACCGGCGTGCGCATGAAGCTGCCGTTCGAGCCGACGCTCGACGGGCGCGAGCCCAAGTTCTACGCGATGCCGCAGCCGCAGCTTCCCTCCAAGGACATGCAGGCCTCGCCCGCCATGCGCGTCCAGCCGCCTGGCGAGGATGCCTGAACGCTAAGATGCCGGATTGCGGGCAGCGCGCCGCCGCGGTACCCGCCCACGGCATGACGAGCCCATTTCCACGCGACGGGTGGCTGTTGCTCTTCCCGCCCTTGTTCTGGGCCATCAACACGGTGGTGGGCCGCGCTCTGGCCGGTCACTTCCCGCCGGTCGCCCTTTCCCTGGGCAGATGGGCGCTGGCCTTCCTGATCTTCCTGCCGTTCGCCTGGAAGCCGTTCCGCCAGCACCTGCCCGCCCTGCGCAGCTACTGGCGCGCGATCCTCTTCCTGTCCCTGCTGGGCGTCGGCCTTTACACCTCGCTGCTCTACCTGGCGCTGATCACCTCGAGCCCGGTTAACGTCCTCCTGATCGGAGCCTGCGCCCCCAGCTTCGTCCTGCTCGCCCGCGCAATGATCGAGCGCACCCTGCCCAGCCGACGCGCCCTGCTTGCGGCTGCCCTCTCGGTGCTGGGAGTCCTGCTGGTGAGCAGCCGGGGCGACCTGAGCCAGTTGTTCGGCCTCCGGTTCACCCAGGGCGACCTGGTGATGATCGTGGCGACGCTCGTCTGGGTCGCCTACACACTTGTTTTGCAAAGTGGCCGGCCGCCCGTGCCGGTGGCGCCCCTGGTGCTCACCCAGTTCGGAGCGGGAGCGCTGTTCCTCCTGCCCTGTGCCCTTCTCGAATGGCTGGTGTTCGCGCCGGTCATGGAGTTCGACGGAAAGGTCTGGCTGAGCCTGCTCTATGTCGCGATCTTTCCCTCGATCCTCGCCTATTTGTGCTGGGACCGGGGCGTGGCGGCGGCCGGGGCCGAGATCGCGACCGTCCTGGCCAATCTGGCGCCGGTGATCGCGGCGGTGCTGGCCTGGGCGGTGCTGGGCGAGGCCATCGGCTGGCATCACCTGCTGGCGGCCGTTCTGATCTTCACTGCGATCCGACTGTCCACGCACAAGCCAGCCTGATCGCCTGCGACCGCCACCCGGTCCCGTCCCCGCAGCGCCGCCCGGCGGCACGGTGGTGCGGTTTTTTGCTGGAAAATGCAGCAAACGAGCATGCAGTACTCGCACTGTCACGGATCATGTGGCAGGAGAGCGCCGGGCGGGCAGGCGTACGCCGACGGCAAGCCGAACCGGCCGCAAGGGTCGGGTCGTAGCGGCCGAGGCGGCGGTTTCTCGGGCGATTCATGTCAAGCAGCGGAGATGTGATCATGGCCAGCAACCGGCTGGAGGAGAAGCTCGAACGGATCCGCAAGGATTCGACGGTGAAGGACTTCGCGATCTGCGACGCCAAGGACGGCGACATGGGCGGCGGCATCCCGATGCCGGGCCCGGTGCGTGGCGCCGACGGCAAGCCCACCGGCAAGTTCAAGACCCGCGAGGCGCATCTCCAGCAGATCCGCGACATCGTCCGCCAGGACATCGTCGACCTCATGCTGCTCTCGGTCTCCACGCTCGAGATCCTGAAGGATGAGGGCCTGTTCGAGGGCAGCCGGGTCGGCACCGCGATCCGTGCCAACGACACGACCGAGATCAAGGGCCCGCGCAACAGCCAGTACCGCAAGACCGCGTCGCTGCCGTTCCGCACCGCCGAGATCCCGCACGCCATGTACGGCCGGCTCGACGCCGAGCCCGGCACCCCGCCGACGCTGACCGACCTCGGCCTCTACTCGGTCACCTTCGTCGGTGACGCCGAGCAGGACCGCGAGGCGCTCAACCACTATCGCGACTTCCGTGCGGAAGCCGAGGAGTGGGGCTTCAAGCACTTCCTCGAGGTGTTCAACCCGAACGTCAACTTCGAGAACAACTCGATCGAAGAGATCGGCGACTTCGTCAACGACAGCATCCTGCATGCGATCGCCGGCGTGCCGAGGATCTCCCAGCCCCTGTTCCTGAAGATGCCGTTCAACGGCCCGAAGGCCTGCTCGGAGCTGGCCGAGTACGACCCGCGCCTGATCGTGGGCATCCTGGGCGGCGGTGCCGGTACCACGCGCGACACGCTGGAGCTCTTGGCTGCCTCGCAGAAGTACGGCGCTCGTCTGGTGCTGTTCGGCCGCAAGATCAACCTGGCCGAGCACCCGCTCGCGATCGTCAAGCTGATGAAGGAAGTCGTGGACGGCAACATTACCCCGGCGGAGGGCGTGAAGGCCTACCATGGCGAGCTGGAGAAGGCCGGCATCCGGCCAGCGCGCGACCTGCAGGCCGACTCGGAGATCACCGAGGCCGTCCTGAAGATGTGAGCTGGCGGCATCGCCGGAGATGGGGAAAGGCCACCGCGAGGTGGCCTTTTTTCGTTGCCCCGCCGCTTTCAGCGGAGCCCGCGCATCGCTTCCTCCACCTCCAGGCGCGAAGGCATGCCGTCCCAGCCCCGGCCGGCCTGGCATTTGAGCGCTGCCGCAGCGCTGGCGAAGCGGATCGCCCGCTCCATCGGCATGCCTTCGGCGATGCCCCCGGCAAAGGCGCCGTGGAACACGTCGCCGGCCCCGGTCGTGTCCTCGCAGGTCACGGCCAGGGCTGGCACATGCAGCAGATGACCGTTCAACCACCAGAGCGAGCCCCGCTCGCCCATCGTGACACCGATGTCCCGCCCAAGCTGTTCGCTCAAGGCCTGCAGGCTCTGGGCGTCCGGCGCCGCGCCGCCTGTGACCTGCACGAAGGCACCCTCGCAGAACACCGGGTAGCGGGCGAGCCGCGCCAGCCGCAGCAGGAGCGACGTATGCCGGTTGTCCTCCGCGTCCAGCACGCTCGGCACGCCCATTGCCTCGGCCGCTTCCAGAAGCGCCAGGGAACCATCGATCCAGGCCGTGTCCGCCAGCACCGCTCCCGCCCCCGCCAGCCGGTCGAGGGGCAGTCGGCCAGCCGGCCGCTCGAAGATCTCCGCCCCGTGCGCCACGATCAGGCGCTCGCCGTTGCGGTCGACCATCACGATGGCCAGCACGGTCGGCACGCCATCCAGCACGGTCAGCCCGGCGACATCGACCCCATGCCGGATCAGGGCGTCCCGCGTCTGCACGCCATGGGCGTCGTTGCCGACATTGCCCCAGAAGGCAGCGGGAATGCCGAGGTTGCCGCACGCGACGGCCGCCGTTCCGGCCGGCCCGCCATTGCGCAGCGTCCGGCTCTTCGCCAGGATCTTGGTGGGCTCGCGCGGGATCGTGTCCAGCTGGAAGACGAGATCGACCACCGCGGCACCCAGGCACACGACTGGTCCACGTGCACTACCCATCGCTGCACCCCGCCCGACCCATGCTCGCCTCCCTGGCTTGTTCGTTCCTTGGGTGCGTCCAGCATGCCTGCCTGACGGCGTCGGCACCACCCGGCTCGAATGGCGCATGACGATCCCGGATGCGCTGCTGCGCGAGGGGCTGATGCGCTGGCGGGCGGCGCCTTGGCGGCTTTATCCCACGCGCAGCCTGCCACCACTGACGCTGGTGGGCACGGGCCAGTCGCTCGACTACGTCGCCCGGCAACTCGGGCGGGACCCCGCCCAGGCCACAGCCGCACGGCCAGTGCCGGCCTGGCGGCTGGGTCCGGCTCTGCAGCGCCATCTCGAGCAGGACGGGATCGTGCTGGCGCGACTGCCGTGTCCGCTGGCGACAAGGCTCTGCCCGATGGGGTTGCTCATGCCGGAGCTGGTGGACAGCGTGATCGATGTGGCGGAGGAGCGATGGCTCCGGTCCCGTTCTGCCCGCAGCAACCTCCAACGCATCGCCGACCACCGTCTCACCTGGCGCCTTTCCACCGGATCCGCCGCCGTCGAGCGGTTCTACACGCACTGCTACCTGCCCTACCTGCAGGCTCGCCACGGCTCAGGTGCCGCCTTGCGTTCCAGGCGCTCGCTCGCCCGCGACGCAGCGCACGGCGGCATCCAGGAGGTCTGCCTGGATGGCGAGACGGTGGCGGCCCAGCTGGTGGGATTTGGGCCGGACGAACTGCAATGCATCGCGGTCGGTGTGCCCGGTGATGGCGAACTGGCGCGGGAAAGCGGAGCCATCGCTGCGACCACGGCATTTGCGATTGAGCTGGCCAGGCAGCGCGGCCTGGCTTTCGTGAACCTGGGCGGAAGCCTGCCGCTGCGCCGCAATCCGGTCCTCTTGAGCAAGAGCTACTGGGGCGCCCGCGTCACGTTGCGGCCGCGCGCCGACCACGACCTCCTGCTGGCCTGGCGGGTCTGGTCGCCTTCGGTGGCCAGGATCCTCACGACCCTCGTCCCGATCCTGCGCAGTCCACATGGCTTGGTCAGTGTCGAGGTACCGGGCCTGCGGCCGTTGCACGGGCTCTCGGCGTCCTTGCAGATCCCGCCTGGCGCCTCGTCGCGCGACCTTGCCCAAATGCTCATGCGCGACCAGCGTGGTCTGTCAGATTAGCTCCGACCAGCCGATTCCTGCTCGCCTGCAGGCCCGCAGCGCCTCCGCCCAGACACGTGGCTGCCAAGACCGGTCCAACTCCAACTTGCCGGCCGGGTGAGCGAGGAACCAAGTCTGTGCGTCCTTCCCGACCGCTCCAGGCCGGACGGACGGATCCGGCCCGCAGCGCCATTCTCCCGATGCCTGCGCTAGCCATCCCAGGTCACGTAGCCGTGGCCGCGGGAAGGCGACCAGGCCACCGAGCATGGCAGTCCGCGCAGCACAGCGCTCGATCGGCCAGTCCGGCTGAAACACAAGGCCCGCATCGGCCGGTCCCACCTTGCGGGCTCGTGTGGTCGGTGACGTGGCCGGCTGCGGAGCCGCCACGGCCGTTCTGTCGATCACCTGGTCCAGGCAGTCCAGCAGCAGCCTGCCGCCCTCCCGAGCCACCTGGAGCGCCAGATCGGCGTGCCGTGCGCCGCTTTGTACCGGCACTTCCCCCTGCAGCAGGATGGGGCCGTCGTCCTCGCCGGCCTGCAGGCGGTGCACCGTCACGCCGATGCTGCCGCGCCCCGTCAGGAGCTGCCAGAATATCGGGAAAGGTCCACGCCATTCCGGCAGCTTCGCCGGATGCACGTTGAGAAAGCCCAGGCGCGGATGGCCAAGGAGGTCCGCCGGCAGGAGGCAGGTCATGCTGGCGACGCAGACGATCTCGGCACCATGCCGATCGCACAAGGTCCGCACGATCTCCAGCTGGCTCCGGTCGGCCTGGGCGAAGGGAATCCCGTGCCGCTTGGCGAAGCTTCCCAGCGTCGATGGCCCGAACCGGTTCATCAGGCCTGCCAGCCCGTGCGAGCGGCGGACGCTTCGCAGGATCGCCACCACGTCGTGACGTGGCGCCAGGACCTGGAGGTGACCCAGCGAAAAGATGCTGTTTGTGCCGATGAACAGGACGCGCAGCCGGACAGGCGACGCCATCGCCTCAGCCCGCGGCGGCGGCGACAATCCCGTCGCGCCAGAAGAATTGCCCGGGCTCGGCCTGGACTTCCCGTTCCAGGAGCGTGGCCATGGACAGGCCGGCTTCCTGCATGCCCGATGGCCCCGTTCCCGGCTCGATGGCCGGCATCAGCCGGGTGACGAAACAGCCATCCGGGTCGCGGGTCGTCACGGCCGGAATCAGGGCGGCGCCGGTCTGCCGGGCAAGCTTGATGGCGCCGTTGGCGAGCCGCAGCCGCCCGGCCATGAACGGCAGCTCGATCCTGCCCGCCCCTTCGGCGGCGACCGTGATCGTCACGATCCCGTTCGCCTTCAGGCGCGTCGCCAGCCGGCGGGCTGCCGCCACCCCGGCGTCGCCCTGTCCGATCACCACCCGCTCATCCAGGAACATGTTCTCGGCACGGAGCTGGTAGGCATTCAGCACCTGCATCCCCAGGCGCGAGCGGGCGGTGCCATGCGACCACCGGCTCAGATGGGCGACCGGCAGGCCCATGCGGTGGCAGGTCAGCTTGGTCATCAGCGCCGAATAGACGAAGGGCGGCGCCCAGAGGATCGCGCCCCGCCCTTGCGAGAGCGCCTGGTCGACTTGGACGCGGCCGTCCAGGCGAATGGGTGGCTGCCAGTTTCCTGGCCGCAACGCGCGCATGAACTGGAGCTGGCGGACGCGGAACGCCCGGATGAGGTCGATCACTGCCTGGCGGGCCGCCGCCTCGTCCAGGCGATCGCCTGCCACCTTCCGGATCCAGGCCGCCTCGGTCGCCACCCAGGCTGACCGGTGCCTCGACCGCCACTGGGCGATCGCGTGGCCCATGCGGTCCCAGGCCGGCTCGCCCGCGAACCAGGCGAGAGCGAATCCGACAGGGAGGCGCGCGAGCGCAACCAGATCCTGTCGGCTCCACCAGTGCAAACCCGGCTGCTCCCGCGTGATCACCCGTCGCCCACCCATGGACCATCCGCCGCATGTCACGGTTAGCATGGACGATGGCTACAGGGGCAGCGCGCACAGTGACCGGCCGGAACGCCAGTGCCGGCCGGCGGTTTGGGCAAGACCTCCGCCCGGACCTACGAGCAAGACCCTGATGCTCTCTGCCGATTCGACCGCCCCCGCCGGGATCCAGCACGATCCGTCCAATGCCGGACGGGACGGACCCGAAATGGCCGTAGCGGCGGCCAACCTCCGCTACGTCACCGACGACATCCCGGGCATCACGCGGCGGCGGGCCGGCAAGGGCTTCGCCTATCGCGACCCGTCCGGTCGCCCGGTGAAGGATCCCGCGGTCCTCAAGTGGATCCGCTCCCTGGCGATCCCGCCCGCCTGGACCGATGTCTGGATCTCGCCCTTCCCCGACTCCCACCTCCTGGCGGTGGGCCGCGACCAGAAGGGCCGCAAGCAGTACCGCTACCATCCGGACTGGCGGGCGACCCAGGACACCCACAAGTTCGAGCGGATGCTGGCCTTCGGCCGGGCTCTGCCGGCCATCCGCCAGGCGGTCGAGGCGGACCTGCGCAAGCCGGGTCTCTCCAAGCGTCGCGTCCTGGCCCTGGTCGTGCGCCTCCTGGAGGTCACCCATATCCGCGTCGGCAACGAGGAATACGCCAAGACCAACAAGAGCTACGGCCTGACCACGCTCAAGGACCGCCACCTGAAGGTCGACGGGGCCACCATGCGCTTCCGATTCAAGGGCAAGAGCGGCAAGGAGCACCAGATCACGCTGAAGGACCGGCGCCTCGCCCGCCTGGTCGGCCAATGCCAGGACCTGCCCGGCCAGCAGCTCTTTCAGTACATCGACGATGACGGCCATCGCGAGACGATCGATTCGGCCGACGTGAACGAGTACCTGCGCGAGATCTCCGGCGACCATTTCACCGCCAAGGACTTCCGCACCTGGTCCGCCACCGTGCTCTGCGCCTGGTCGCTCCACGCCTTCCACGCCGCCGAGGAGGGCCATGCTCCCACCAAGAAGAACCTGAAGCAGGCCATCACCGAGGTCGCCCGCTGCCTGGGCCACACGCCCACCATCTGCCGCAAGAGCTATGTCCACCCCCAGATCGTCGACGACTACCTGGCCGGCACCCTGCCGGACGCGCTCAAGGTCGAGATCGACGGCGAGCTGTCGCCGGACCCGGCCAACCTGGAGCCCTACGAATCGGCTGTTCTGACCTATCTCGGCAGCCGGCTGCAGGCAGCCGAGGCCGGCTGAACGAGCCTGAGGCATTGCCCGATCAGGAGGTCCAAGATGCAGGCGGTTCGACTGGGGAAGAAGCTGGCCACCTTCGACGAGCACTGGTCGCCCAGGATCGTGAGCCAGTTCAACGGCCACGACGTCATGGTGGTGAAGGCCAGGGGCGAATTCGTCTGGCACGCCCACCCCGATACGGACGACTTCTTCCTGGTCCTGAAGGGCAGGCTGACGATCCAGCTCCGCGATGGCCAGGTCGATCTGGGTCCGGGCGATCTCTATGTGGTGCCCAAGGGCGTCGAGCACCGGCCGGTCGCGGACGAGGAGGTGCACCTTCTTCTGATCGAGCCGAAAGGCACACCCAACACAGGCGACCAAGCGACCGCCGCCAAGAAGACCGCGATCTGAACTGGCCAAATGGTGGCAGCAGGCAGGCATTGCGCCTGCCTGCGCCTGCACCAACAGGACGGGAGGGCCTTGAAGCTGGCCTAGGCCAGTGCCGCCCTGATCCGGTCCAGCAGTGCTGTCCGCTCGGCCCGCGCCGCCAGCGCCTCCTCCATCCCGACCTCGATGAACTGCACCGGCTTGTGCGGCTGCAGTTGTGCTATCAGGTCCATGTCGGCGGAGATCACGGTGCCCAGCATGAAATAGCCGCCGCCCGACACGGCGTCCCGGTGCAGCACGATCGGCTCGGTGCCGCCCGGCACCTGGATCGAGCCGTAGGGATAGCAGGCATCCACGATGTTGGACGGATCGGAGCCTGCCCCGAACGGGGGCTCGCGCGGCACGAACTCGAGCGGCGTGCCGCCCTTGAACCGGTAGCCGATCCGGTCCGCCTCGGGCGCCACCTTCCAGGTGTCGGCGAAGAACTTCTGTCCGGCCGCCTCGGTGATCCGGTGCCAGTACAGGCCCGGCAGCATGCGCAGCCTGGCCGGCTCTGCATCCGTGCGGCGCAGTTCTGGCGACAGGCTGCGTCCCGCCGCGGTGCTGGACCCGGCGGATCCCGTCTGCACGACGTCACCCTCGGCAAGCTTGCGCCCCTCGAAGCCGCCCAGCGCCCCCAACGCATAGGTCGACCGGCTGCCCAGCACGACCGGCACGTCGATCCCGCCGGCGATCGCCAGATAGGCCCGCGCACCCTTGCGCAGATAGTCGAACGAGAGCGTCTGCCCGGCCTTTACCGTGAACGCCTTCCAGGTCGATTGCGGCTCGCCGTCCACCTTGGGCGGCATCTCAGCACCGGTGATCGCCACCACCGCGTCGTCCCGGAACAGGAGCTCCGGCCCCATGAACACGAGCTCGAGCCCGGCCGCTCCAGCCTCGTTGCCGACCAGCAGGTTCGCCGCGATCAGCGCCGCCTGGTCCATGGCACCCGAGAGCGGGATGCCCAGGTGGTAGTAGCCCGGCCGGCCCAAATCCTGCACGGTCGTCGCCAGGCCGGGCTTCTTGACCTCAAGCGCCATGGAGCAAGCCCTCCAGCTTCTTGGTATAGGCCCCAGGGTCGGCCTTGAACTCGTCCAGCGCGAAGCGGGTATCCCGCATCGTCGGGGTGAACTGGTGGTTCGCGACCTGCTCGATCGCGGTGTCGTAGGCCGCACGGTCGATCGGCTTGTACTTCACGATGTCGCCCGGCCGGAACAGCGCCATGAAGTCCCGAAGATACGGCGTTTCCTGCCTGGGATCGTAGATCGGCATCGGCGTGATCCCGAACATCTGGTAGCCGCCGGCACCGCGCACCGAGTAGATCGCGCCGAAGCAGCCGCCATGGCCCACGGTCAGCTTGGGCGTATCCGTGCGCGGGCGCAGGTACTTTGGCGATTCGATCTGCTTCGCGCGCTCGACCATCTGGTAGAGGAACGGCAGCCCCGCGACGAAACCCACCATCGACACGAACCAGGGCGCGCCAGAGTGCGCCTGGATGAACTCGGCATTGGAGGCGTAGCCGTTGATCCTGGCGGTATAGGCGATGTCGGTGGAAGTCGGGTCCTGGTGCCGCTCGCGGAAACGCATCAGCGTCTCGTGCGTCCAGGGATCCTCGTAGAAGACCGGCACCTCGATGATCCGGGTGTCGATCGTCGAATCCGAGTGCTCGGCCTCGGATTCGAGCCTCTTCAGCTCGGCAAGGAGGTCGGCCGGCTTGATCACATCCGGATCGTACTTGATCTGGAACGAGGCATTGGCCGGGCAGATCTCGGTCACACCCTTGATCTGGCTTTCCCGCACCGCCGTCGTGATCGACAGGCTCTTGAAGAAGGCGTCGAGCGACATCGCCTCGTCGACCTCGACGAAGATGTGCTCGTCCCCGCCGAACGAATAACGCGCCTCCATCATCGACCTCCGTTCATCGAATGCCCGAGCGTCGCCGCCCCCGTTTCGAGCCAGCGCTCGAGAAAGTTCGTGTCGAACCGCCCGGCCCGCACGTCCGAGTCCCGCACCAGCGCCTGGTGAAGCGCGCGGGTCGTCGGCACGCCCTGCACATCCAGGGCCGCCAGGGCATCTTCCAGCCGCGCCATCGCCTGCTCCCTGTCAGGGCCATGCACGATCAGCTTGCCAAGGAGCGAATCGTAGAAGGGCGGGACCATGTAGCCCTCGAACAGGTGGCTGTCGAAGCGCACTCCTTCGCCCGCCGGCACGGCGAGGCCGCTGATGACGCCGGGCCCCGGCATGAAGTTGCGCGCGGGGTCCTCGGCATTGATCCGGCACTCGATCGCGTGGCCCTGCAGATGGACGTCGCTCTGCTGGATCGACAAGGGCTTGCCCCGCGCGATCTCGATCATCATCGCCACCAGGTCCAGGCCGGTCACCATCTCGGTCACGGGGTGCTCGACCTGGATCCTTGTATTCATCTCGATGAAGTAGAAGGCCTGCCGCTGCTCGTCGTACAGGTACTCCAGCGTGCCCGCCCCACGGTAGCCGACATGCTCGGCCAGCCGCACGGCCGACATGCACAGTTCCTGACGCGTCGCGTCGTCCAGGGAGGGCGAGGGTGCCTCCTCCCAGACCTTCTGCCGCCGCCGCTGCAGCGAGCATTCCCGCTCGAAGGCGTGGATCGCGCGGCTGCCGTCGCCCAGGACCTGCACCTCGACATGGCGGGCACGCTCGATGAACGCTTCGAGGTAGACGCCGCCGTCGCCGAACGCCGCCTTGGCCTCCCCCTGCGCGGTCGCCAGCTGCTGGGCAAGCTCCGCCTCGTCGCGCACGATCCGGATGCCGCGCCCGCCGCCACCGGCCGAGGCCTTGATCAGCAGGGGATAGCCGATCGCCGTGGCCGCCGCCTGCGCCGCTTCCAGCCCCTCGACCCGGCCATCACTGCCGGGGACACAAGGGACGCCCGCCTTCATCGCTGCTTCGCGGGCCCTCACCTTGTCGCCCATGGTGGCGATCGTCTCAGGTCTCGGCCCGACAAACACCATCCCGGCCTCTTCCACGGCCGAGGCGAACGCCGCGTTCTCCGCAAGGAAGCCGTAGCCCGGATGCACCGCGCCAGCGCCTTTGGCCTTGGCGGCCTCCAGGATGTTCGGGATCGACAGGTAGGACTTGGACGCCTGGGGCGGCCCGATCTCGACCGCCTCGTCCGCGAGCCGGACCGGCAGCGAGTCCGCGTCCGCCTTGCTGTAGGCCTGGATGACCTTGAGCCCGAGCCCCTTGGCCGCGCGGTTGATGCGAAGCGCGATCTCGCCGCGGTTGGCGATCAGGATGGAGTCGAAGCTCATGCCAGGTCGACGAGCGGCTGGCCGGGCATGACCGCATCCTCGTCCTCGGCCAGGAATGCCGTGATCGTGCCGGCCACGTCGGACGTCACCTGGTTGAAGCTCTTCATCACCTCCACGATGCCCACCACGTCACCCACCGCGACGGTGTCGCCGACGTCCTTGAAGGGCGGCTGGTCGGGGGCGGGCTTGCGATAGAACGTGCCGGGCAACGGGGAGAGGATCTGCGCCATGACGTGCTCTTTCCTGGATCTGTTCAGACGGAGGCCATGACCTCGGAGAACGGGACGACCTTGATCCCCACTTGCTCCAGGCCGGCACGGATCGCCTTGATGATGTCGAGCGAGCCGGGCGTGTCGGAATGGAAGCAGATCGATTCGAACGGGATCTCGATGGTCTCGCCGTCCACCGTCTCGACCGTGCCTTCCTGGCAGGCCTTCACCACGCGCGCCGCCAGCGCTTCGGGATCCGGCCGGGTCACTTGGCGGGCGAACACGATCCGCCCCGATTTGTCGTAGCCGCGGTCGGCGTAGAACTCGCGGACATAAGGCTGGCCCTTCTCGTTCGCGATCCGGCAGGTGACCGCCGCATGCATGCCGAGTGCCGGCAGGTCCGGCTCATATGTGCGCAGCAGCTCGATGAACGCCTCCGACAGCGCCTCGTCGACCGCGGCATCCACGGCCAGCGCGCCATGCAGCTTCACGTGCCGGACCGGCACGCCATAGCGCCGCCCGAACTCGCGCACCGCACCCATCTGGTAGACGACGTCATTCATCAGCTCGGCCGGCGGCGCCTTGATCGTGCGCCGGCCGAAGCCCTGCAGGTCCCCATAGCCGGGATGGGAGCCCAGGCCCACGCCATGCTGCCTGGCAAGTTGCACCGAGCGGTCGATGTGGTTGGGGTCGCCGGCATGGAAGCCGGCCGCGACGTTGGCGCTGGTGATGAGCGGGAACAGGTCGGCATCGTCGACCCCGCCGAGCCGCCAGGGCCCGAACGCCTCGCCCATGTCGCAATTGATGTCGATCAGTCTGCGATAGGTCATGGCGCCCCCCATGCACGGCCCGTGCCGGACAGGCCTTCTCCCGCCGAAATGATCCCGCCGGCGCGCCGGACGCAAGCATCTGCATCTGGTTCCGCGCGGGCTGCCGAACCTGTGATCACGATGCGCATCGGTCAAGCATGGTCAAGACGAAGGTAAAACGTCGCTTCATCGGCGGATCGATGGGGACGGCCGAAGTGCAGTCCGGCCTGGCCCTGGTGCCCGCCGGCGCCTTTGCGCTTGGGGCCGCACCCGAGGCGCTCCGGATCGCGCCCGGCGCAGCCAGGAGCAGGATGGCCGTCGAGCGTCGCCTGAACCTGCTGGCGACCGTCCTGTCCCACCTCCCGCACGCGCTGTCCTCGGTCGTCTGATCGACGCCCGCCGGAAGAAGGCCGCTGCGCCAGCCCCTGGCGGCCCCAGCCTCCTTCGTGCAGGTTCCGGTTGCCCCTGATGCCCGGAGCCGTTCCTTGACCCTGCGCCCGCTGTTTCCCGATCGTGCCTTCGCCGCCTTCCTGTTCGACATGGACGGCACCATCCTGAGTTCGATTGCCGCTGCCGAGCGGGTCTGGAGCCGGTGGGCGCGCCGGCACGGGCTGGACGTCGAGGCCTTCTTGCCGACCATGCACGGCAAGCGCGGGGTCGACACGATCAGCCAGCTGAACCTCCCGGGCATCGACGTTCAGGCCGAGGCCGACTGGGTCACCCAGGCCGAGATCGAGGACGTCGCCGGCATCCGTCCGATCGCCCATGCGGCGGCATTCCTGGCGTCCCTCCCGCCCGAGCGCTGGACGATCGTCACCTCCTCCCCCCTGCCGCTCGCAAAGCGCCGGCTCGAAGTGGCCGGCCTGCCCATTCCGTCACGAATCGTGACCGCCGAGGATATTACCCGTGGCAAGCCTGCCCCCGACGGGTTCCTGCTCGCTGCCGAGCGTCTTGGGTTTGCCCCCAGAGAATGCTTGGTCTTCGAGGACGCCCCGGCCGGCATCGCCGCCGGCGAGGCTGCTGGGGCGAACGTGGTCGTCATCACCGCGACCCACACCCACCCGATCGACACGCGCCACTCGACGGTCCCGAGCTTCGAAGGGCTGAGCGTGCAGGTGAATGCCTCCGGGCTGCTGGAATTGCTCACCGCCGGGTAAAGGGCGCAGTCAGGCTGGCAGGTGCAAGCGCGTGGCAGCGATGGAAGGATCGATCCAGCCGAGGAGGTCCCGCCTGCCATGAGTCCACCGTCGGTCCGGTCGGTGAACAGGCGTCCCGCGGCAGCACTGATCCCGTCTGCAACTGCCTGGCGAAACAGGCTGCTCCACCTGGCGTCACCTGCGGGCGGGAACAGCTTTCCGCCGGCCAGATGGTCGAGGTAATCGCAGATCACCGTGGACTCGAGCCAGGGCGCCCAAGGAGGCTGGCATCACAGCATCCCGGCGACGGCGCCCTTTCATCCAGGGACAGCATGCCCGCAGCGTCGGTACAACCGGCTGCGCTTAGGTGATCACCGATCCATGCCGAGTAGGGCCTTTGTCTCGCCCGCAGCATCCTCAGGCGGTTCCCGGGGATGAAGCTCCACCTCTCCATGAGGTCGGTGTAACGGCCACCATCCTGTCCCGCACGGCCACCCGGACCCTGTCCATCACGCTGCACAGCCTTTAGGCATCCTGTTCAAGCTGTGATCACGCCACGCATCGTTCTAGCTTGGCCCCGCCGCCATCGACGGTGGCACGATGATTGCCGCCTTCGGTGTGCCGCCAAGTGGGAGGGATTTGGACACGATGACGACCGGCCAGGGCTTGAGGATCGCCGTCGATATCGGGGGGACGTTCACCGACATCTGCATCCTGAACGAGACGACCAAGGAACTGCGCGTCTTCAAGACCGCATCGACGCCGGACCCGATCGACGGGGTGATGAAGGGCGTGGCGGATGCCCGGATCGACCTGTCCGAGGTGACGCTGTTCTCGCATGGCACCACGGTCGCCACCAACGCGCTGATCACCCGTCGCCTGCCACCTACCGCCATGGTGTGCACGGCCGGCTTCCGCGACGTGCTGGAGATCCGGCGGGCCAACAAGGAAGATTTGTGGGACGCGTACAAGGACGTGGCCCCGCCCTATATCCGCCGCCGCGACCGGCTGACCGTGCCGGAGCGCATCGACGCCGACGGCAACGTAGTCCTTCCCCTGGACGAGCCGGCTGCCCGCGAGGTCGCCCGGGTCCTGCGCGCCCGGGGCGTGGCCGCTGTCGCCGTCTGCTTCATCAATTCCTTCATCAACGGCGCCCATGAGGCGCGCATGAAGGAGATCCTGGAGGAGGAGCTGCCGGGGGTTGCCATCTCGACGTCCTCGGAAGTCCTCCCGGAGATCTTCGAGCACGAGCGCTTCTCGACCACCGTCGTCAACGCAATCCTGCGCCCCGTGGCCGGCGACTATATCGGCCGCCTGAGCGACCGCCTGGCCGAGGGCGGCCTGAAGAGCGACCTCCTCCTGCTCCACTCGGGCGGCGGTGTCATGACCGCCAAGACCGCCAAGGATTTCGCCGGGCGCCTGGCCGGCTCCGGCATCGCCGCAGGGGCCATCGCCAGCCGCCACATCGCCATGCTCTGCGGCTACCCGAACTCGATCGGCGTCGACATGGGCGGCACCAGCGCTGACGTGTCGCTCGTCTGGGACGGTGTCAGCCGTGTCACCAAGGACTGGCACATCCAGTTCGGCTACCCCATCCGCTTCCCTTCGATCGAGGTGCTGACCATCGGGGCCGGCGGCGGCTCGCTCGCCTGGATCGACAGCGCCGGCGGCCTCCATAACGGTCCGCAGTCGGCCGGCGCCAACCCCGGCCCCTGCTGCTACGGCAACGGCAACACCGTGCCGACCAATACCGACGCCAACGTGGCCCTTGGCCGTCTCGGCACCGATCTGGCCGGCGGCGAGATCCACCTCCAGTACGACCTGGCCGCCACCGCGGTGAAGACGGGCGTGGCCGAGCCTTTGAAGATGCAGCCGAACGAGGCAGCCAAGGCGATCCTGAGCGTCGCCAACGCCAACATGGCCGACGCCGTCCGCCTGATCTCGATCACCCGCGGCTACGACCCGCGCGACTTCGCGCTGGTGGCCTTCGGCGGTGCCGGTGCGCTCCATGGCGCGGCGCTGGCCAAGGAACTGTCGATCCCGACCGTGATCGTGCCGCCGAACCCCGGCGTCACCTCCGCTCTCGGCTGCCTCCTGGTCGACATCCGCCACGACCTGGCGCAGAGCTATCTGGCCCCGGCCGCCAAGGCCGACACCGCCGAGGTCGAGGCGCGCTTTGCCGCCATGGAACAGGAAGCGCGCGAGCGCCTTGGCAAGGACGGCGTGCCGCCCGACGGCATGAGCCTGACCCGTTCGATCGACATGATGTACCAGGGCCAGTGGCGTTCGCTCAGCGTGCCGGTCCCGGCACCGCTGACCTCCATGGAGGACGCGGTCGCTGCCTTCCACGAGCTGCACCAGCGCGAGTACAACTTCCGCCGCGACGATGCGCCGGTGGGCCTGTTCCGCCTGAACCTGGTCGCGGTCGGCACCACGCCCAAGGCCGATCTCGCCGAGCACGACGCGGGCCAGTCCCTGCCGCAGCCGAAGTCCCGCCGTCCCGTCGACTTCGACGAGACCGAGCAACCGGTCGACACGCCGGTCTATTGGCGTTCCGACCTGCCGGCCGGTGTGGCCATCGAAGGCCCCGCCATCGTTGACCAGCTCGATTCGACCACGGTGATCCCGCCCGGGGTCACCGCCACGGTCGACAAGTGGCTGAACCTCATCCTGAAGATCTCGGAGGCCTGATCATGAGCGAGTTCGGCTCTCTCCATCCCGTGACCTTCGAGGTCCTCAAGAACGCCTACATCACCGCGGTCGACCAGATGGGCGAGCAGGTGCTGCGCACCTGCTATTCCTTCGTCATCTACAACCGCGACTTCTCCAACGCGCTGAACGACGTCAACGGCGATTCGATCGCCCAGGGCAACTTCGACATCGCCGTCCATGTCGGCACGCTGCACTACACGGCCAAGGACGCGATCCGGGTCTTCAAGGACGAGATGAAGCCCGGCGACGTCTACATGGTGAACGACCCCTATGCGGGCGGCACTCATTTCCCGGACGTCCGCATCATCCGGCCGATCTTCGTGGGCGACGAGGTGATCGCGTTCTCGCAGGCCAACGGCCACTGGTCGGACGTCGGCGGCAGCGTGCCCGGCTCCTTCGACGTGTCCGCAAAGGACATGTTCAAGGAAGGCATCCGCATCACGCCGGTCCGCATCTACGATGGCGGCCGCTTCTGCCACGACGTCGCCAACCTGATCGCCGCGAACACCCGCGACCCCGCCTCGATCATCGGCGACATGCACGCCCAGACCGAGGCCACCAGGGTCGCCGAGCGCGAGATCCTGCGGCTGGTCGACAAGTACGGCAAGGACACCGTGCTGGAGGGCTTCCGCGAGGTGCAGAACTACGTGGAGCGGGCCACCCGCCAGCGCATCGCGGCGCTGCCCGACGGCACCTGGGAAACGGTCGACTATATCGACCGGGATCCTGCCGGCGGCGAGGGCATGATCCCGATCAAGGTCAAGCTTACGATCAAGGGCGACGAGGTCATCTACGACTTCACGGGCTCGCATCCCTGCATCGGCACGCTCTACAACTCGGCCTTCGGCACGACCTTCTCGGCGGTCGTGGCCGGCATGAAGACCTTCTTCCCCGACCTGCCGCTGAACTCGGGCTTCTATCGCCCCATCAAGATCATCGCGCCCGAGGACACCATCGTGAACGCCAAGTGGCCGATCGCGGTCACCGGCTTTTTGATGCCGTTCGAGAAGATCATGAACTCGATCTACGAAATGTGGTCCGAGATCATGCCCGAGCGCGCCATCGCCTGCGCCTTCAACCTCGAATACTTGCTGACCGGCGGCCGCGACCGTCGCCATGACGCCAAGAACATCTTCATGTTCTATGACTGGCTGCCGGGCGGCTGGGGAGGGCGCAACGGCAAGGACGGCTCCAACGTCACCACGGCCTGCTTCGGCACCGGCCTGATGGCGCAGCCCGTCGAGGGCCAGGAGCGCACCAGCCCGATCCTGTGCCACGAGATGGAGATGCTGACCGACTCCGCCGGCCCGGGCCAGTGGCGCGGCGGTGTCGGCCTGCGCAAGACCAGCACGATCGGCGAGGCCGACCAAGTCGTCATCTCCTATATCTGCGACCGCGAGCGCGCGATCGTCTGGGGCATCAATGGCGGGCTTCCCGGCTACCCGCATGGCCTGGCGCTGCATCGCGGCGGCAAGGAAGCCCCGGAGGAATGGCTCGGCACCATCTTCTCCGACGTGCCGATCCAGAAAGGTGACCTGTTCACCCGCCCGACCTCCGGTGGCGGCGGCTTCGGCGACCCGCTCACCCGCGATCCCGCCCTGGTGGTGGAGGACGTCGCCGACGATCTCGTCTCGATCGAGCGTGCCGCCAAGGATTATGGCGTCGTCATCCGCACGATCGACGAGGACAAGGCCCTCTACGAAGCCGACCTTCCGGCCACCGAGAAGCTGCGCGCCGAGATCCGCTCGCAGCGCCGCGCCTGGCTGCAGGAGGCCCCGGAAACCGTGGTCCAGCTCTACCGTGACGGCAAGGTGGACCAGCTCGACCTGGTCCGCCGCTACGGCGTCATCCTGGACTGGGCCACCGGCGAGTTGATGCCCAACTCGACCGAGCAGTTCCGCGAGATGATGCAGAAGCGCTCGGCGTCACACTGGGCAGACTGAAGCCAATTGCCCCTGGAGCGACCGCGGTCGCTCCAGGGGCCGGCTCTGCTCCAAGGCCAGCGCGGCGCGGCCTGTTACGCCATGCCCTGTACCGATGCCGCGATGGCGCGCAGGTCGCCGGCGACGTCAGGGTGCCGTGCCGCGAGTTGATCGAGATCGCCGACCTCCACATCGGCCGGCACCACGCCCGGCCATTCCGTGCTGGCACCCAGGAACCAGTCACCGCTCCCGACCAGCCTCGCGGTATGGAACGTGCCGCCCGGGATGAGCAGTTGCACCACCTGGCCTGAGCGCAGGTCCGGCCCGACGACGATGCGCTCGCTCCGGCCGTCCGCATGGAGCAGGAAGACCTCCAGCGGATCGCCCAGATAGTAGTGGTAGAGCTGGTCGTTGCGGATCCGGTGCAGTCGAACCGGCGCATGTTGCGTGACCATGAAGTAGAGCGCGGACCCCAGCGGCCGCCCGTCCACGAACGGTGCCGGCAGGCAACCTGCGCCGATCGCCTGGCCGCTCACGAAGCCGACCCGGACGAAGCCGCAAGTGGCGTTCGGCTCCAGCTTCAGCAGTTCCACGACCTCGTCGGCGCTCAACATCTCAGGCATGGCCGTCCCCTCCCGATGGAGCTTCAGCCTGGACCATCCCGCCAATGCTGCCCAGGCAGATCATCACCAGGGCGATCGGACGGCTCCTCGTTCGGCGACGGCGAGGGTGAGCCTGCCATATCTGGTAGCCGCCAAAGGTCAGCATGAGCGGGCGAGCACGGCAAATATGATACCCGTACAATCACTCACCCACGGACGCGGGGTGGCCGCCTATAGGACAGGCCAATCATGTGATGTCGATCACATGCCGAAACTAGGCATGTGTTAAAACAAGCCCGCCAGTTTTTCTAGCATCCATGCGGCGATTACTGGCCGACCGCGCGGATGCGCGGCTACGACTTCGACCTCCGAGCGGAAGGCTTGTCCAACGCTGCCGGCGACGGCACGACCTATGATGCTGGATCCGTGAAGAACAGTCCGCACCGCACCTTCCGCAAGGTTCCTGAACCTGAAGGGAGACCCATATGCTGCGTACAAAACTTGCCTTGGTCGCTGCAGCGATCTGCGCCGTTGTGACCATGGCGGCCGCTGCGCCCGCCAAGGCGGAAACGATCGCCATCTCCGCCATGGGCTTCGTCACGCACTGCCCCTGTCCGACCACCAACGGCTATCAGGAAGAGGAGCAGAACGGCACGCTCAAGACGATCCAGCCCAGCTCCCGCTTCTTCGCGCCCGTCTCGTTCCCGAGCGGCGTGAAAGTGTGCAGGCTGAGCCTCGTCTATCGCGACTTCAACGGGAGCGACGCCATCCGGGCCCGGCTGGTGCGGAAGACCTATGCGACCGGCAGCAATGCCTTCGCTTCCCCGGTGATCATGGCCACGGCCACGAGTGCATCGGGCGCCATCGATACGGTACGGACCGCCTCGACCACGAGCATCAGCCAGGCGACCATCAGCAACACCAACTCGTTCTATTACGTGCTGGTGGAATCGGTGACCTTCAACCTGGATTTCCTGGGCGTGAAGATCGACACGAAGCCCAGCTCACAGTCCTGTAGCTAGAGCGACGCCACCTCGGACGTCGCCGTATCTCCGGGAGGACCATGCCGACCGGTGCTCAGCCAAGCCAGGCCAGTCCACGCCCTGTGGACTGGCCTGGCGAGCGCTGAACCACAAGCCTGGAATGCCGTCCGTTGGTCAGACCGCCACCGGATAGTCCGCCATCTCCGGCAGCATCGCCTCGATCACGAAGTCCACGAACGCGGTCGGCGCATCCAGGTAGAACTCCTTGGGCGAGAAGCTGCCGACGCTGGCCTCGATCCCGTGTGCCCCGAGCCAGGCCGCGAGATCCTCCAGCGCTGCCTTCGGCGTGTCGCTCAGGAAGGCTACCTGCGACAGCCTGCGGTCCTCGGCACGCGCCGTGGAATCGCTCCGGCAGAACTGCAGGTCGATATTGAAGCCCGGCTGGCGCAGCCAGATCGCCCGCTCGGTCCGGCGCAACTCGACGAAGCCGAGCTTGTCCTTGAACATCGTGACGATCGTCTCGAAGAACTGCATGTCCACGCGGTTGGCGACATGGTTCAACTGCATGGCGGTCAGCTCCCGGCCGGTAGTTCGCGAGCGGTCAGGGCGGCGGGGACAGGCCTGCCCTTGGACCGCGGCAGCTTCAGTTCCTTCGACCTTGTCAGTCCCTGCGGCATGAAGATCAGGATCAGCGCCATGCCGACGCCGAGTGCGATCTCCTGCGAGCCCTCGGGCAGGCCAAAGACGGATTCACCGACGGTCACGCCGGCTTCCAGGTAGCGGAAGAACTCGACGAACACCGTAACGGCGAACACGCCGACGACCGCGCCGGTGATGCTGCCCATGCCGCCGATGATCAGCATCGCCAGCGTCACGAAGGTGAGCTGCAGATAGAACATGTCGACGGTGACCACGCCCAGGAACTGCGCATAGAGCGTGCCGCCCAGGCCTACCACGAAGGCGGACAGGACGAAGGCGGCAAGGCGCACCCGCACGATGCTCACGCCGGACGCGCGCGCGGCCACCGGGTCGTCGCGGGTCGCGCGCAGCATCAGGCCCATGCGCGAGTTCTTGAACCAGAAGGCCAGCACGATCGCGATCAGGGCGAAGGCCAGGCCGATCCATGGGTCGACCACGGTCGGGATGCCGATGATCGAGGAGACGCCGGCCGTCACCGTGTCCCAGTTCGAGTAGACGTTGTTGACGATCGCCAGGAAGGCGAAGGTCGCAATCGAGGCGGCGATGCCGGACAGGCGCAGGATGACGGCGCCGAACACCAGCGCCACGGCGGCCGCCAGCACCGCACCCCCGCCGACTGCGGCCAGGAACGGGTACTGGTTCTCCTGCAGGAACATCGGCAGGCCCGTCAGCATCAGCTGCTTCCACATGGGATTGCAGGTGGCCCAGGCGGCTGCATAGGCGGCGATGCACATGAAGCCGATATGGCCGAACGAGACCACGCCTGAGTTCCCGATGAAGATCGAGATGCCGACCACGACTGTCAGGCGGATCAGGGCCTCGGTCACGGTCAGCTGGGCCTCGTCCCCGCCGACCAGGGTGACGAGCGCGGCCACCGCGGCCACCACGGCCAGCAGCAGGAGGAGGGGCAGGATGCGGCGGATGGGCGTCTCGGTCATACCCGCTCCACGAGGGCTTTGGTGGGGATGAGGCCGCTCGGGCGGACGAGCAGCATCAGGATCACGATCCCGAACACGAAGGAGTCCCGGAACGGCCGGAGCTCGTCCGGAAGGTAGGCCTGGAGGAACACGGACGCGAACGCGACCGCGAACCCGCCCGTGGCCGCCCCGACCAGGCTGCCCATGCCGCCGACCACCGTCGCGATGAACGCGAACAGCATGAGCGGCACGCCCATGGTCTGGCTGAGCGTGCCGACCTGGGACAGGAGCAGGAGGGAGGCCACCGCGGCCAGCACGCCCGAGAGCGCGAAGGCCAGACCAATCACGAGGTTGCCGCGCACGCCGAGATAGCGCGCCATCCGGAAGTCCTCGGCAGCCGCGCGCATCTGGATGCCGAGCGAGGTCCGCTTGAGCAGGAGCGTCAGCCCGCCCATCAGGACCAGCGTCGCCAGGATCGTCACGATCTGCAGGAGCGGGATCCGCACCTCGCCCATCTGCAGCTGGTAGTTCAGGTTCGACCAGAGATCGACGCTCTTGGGCCTGGAGCCGTAGAACATCAGGATGACGTTCTGGATCACGAAGCTCACTGCGAAGGACGCGATCATGAGCGTCGACGGGTCGGCCCGGCGCACGTGGCGGAACACGAGGAAGTCCGAGGCCAGCGCCGCCACGACGACGACCACTGCCACGGCGGCGATCACCAGGAACCAGGGCCAGTTGCCGATGAACAGCGTTGCCACCGCTTCGGTGGAGGGGATGATCAGCGCGTAGGCGCCAAGCGTGATCAGGTCGCCATAGGCGAAGTTGATCAGCCGCAGGATGCCGAACAGGAGGCCGATGCCGAGGGCTGCCAGCGCGTAGAGGCTGCCGAGCGACAAGGCGTCGATGAAGGTCTGGGCAAAATTGATCATCACATGGCCTCGCTCAGGGCCGGTGCCGGATGGTCGTCGAAACCGAAATAGGCGCGCGTGATCGCTTCGCCGTCCTGCAGCTCGCCCGTGGGGCCTTCCAGCTGGATCCGGCCGTTGCGCAGGACGTAGATGCGGTCGCTGAACTTGAGCATCCGGTCGGAGCTCTGCTCGTTGATGAGCATGGTGAGTCCGCGTTCGCGCCGAAGTCCCAGGAGCGCGTCGTACACCGTGTCGACGATCTTCGGCGCCAGGCCCAAAGACGGCTCGTCGACCATCACCAGCCTTGGCCGCGTCATCAGCGCCCGCGCGATCACCAGCATCTGCTGCTCGCCGCCAGACAGTCGGCCGGCCGGCTGGCGCCAGCGCTCCTTTAGCCGCGGAAAGTAGCCGAGAAGCAGCTCGCTATCCTTGGATACGTGCCGCCGGTCGCCCATGGCATAGGTACCGATCAGCAGGTTCTCCTCCACGGTCAGCGTGCCGAACACGTGGCGGCCTTCGGGCACCATCGAGATGCCGAGCCGCGCGATGTTCTCGGGGGCCACGCCGACAAGGTCCTTGCCGTCGAAGGTGATGCGCCCGCGCCTGGGGGGCACGCCCCCGGCGACGGCCGCCATCAGGGTCGACTTGCCGGCTCCGTTGGGGCCGACCACGCAGACCGCCTCGCTCTCCCGGACGTTCAGCGAGACGCCGGCCAATGCGGTGGTGCCGCCGTAGGAGACGGCCAGGTCCTGGATCTCCAGCATCACGCGTGGTGCTCCGCCATTTCGAGCTGCTTTTCGCCTTCGCTGCCGAGATAGGCGGCGAGCACCGCCTTGTTGCGCTGGATCTCGGCGGGCGTGCCCTCCGCGATGGTCCGGCCGCTGTCCAGCACGTGGATCAGGTCGCAGGCCCCCATGACCATGCGCATGTTGTGCTCGATCAGGAGGATGCCGCAGGCGAAGGTCTTGGGGATGGCCGTGACGATCCGGAGCAGCTCGTCGCATTCCGCATCCGACATGCCGGCCGCCGGCTCGTCGAGCAGGAGGAAGGCCGGCCCCAGCAGGAGGGCGCGGGCGATGCCGACCCGGCGCTCGTCCGTGTAGGGCAAGGCACCCGCCACCGTGTCCGCCCGGTCGGACAGGCCCAGCCAGTCGACCATCTCCAGCGCCAGCTTGTGGGCCTGCCGGCGGCTGAGCCCCATGCCCGTGCCGGTCACCTCGACATTCTCCAGCACGGTCAGCCCCTTGAACAGCCGGCCGGCCTGGAAGGTGCGGGCGACCCCCTGGTGCCGGAAATGCTCGGCCGTCCATCCGGCGGTGCTGCTGCCGCCCAGCAGGATCCGGCCTTCCGTGGGTGCCTGGAACCCGGTCATGCAGTTGACGAGCGTGGTCTTGCCCGCACCGTTCGGGCCGATCAGCCCCAGGATCTTGCTCCGTTCCAGCGACAGGGTGACGTCGCCGATGGCGGTGAGGCCGCCGAACCGCACGGAGACGCCCTCGGCGGCGAGCACGGCAGCCTGCGGCTGGTCCACACCGGGCGCGATCGGGGTAGGTCTGCTGATCATTTTGGCATCAGCCCGCATCTCTTGTGATCACAGTTGATAAGCCCTGGATGGCGCGCCTGTGAAGCCCAGCCTAGGCAGCCGCTTCTCCCGATGCAGCAAGATCCATGCAAATCCCGAGATTGGGGCATCGGCCGGAGGGGCTGGTATGCCTCTTGCTACCTGTCTGCTGGCGTCCTTTGATCGGAGCGCCCTCATACGGGGTGGGAGATAGGCATGATCGGTTCGAGATTTCTGGGAGCGGTCGCGTTCGGCGCCGCCCTGACATTGGGTGCGCCGGCGCCGCAGGCGGCCGATGAGATCGTTCTGGGCTTCGCCGTGGCCGATTCCGGCATGATGAATGCCTATGACAGCGATTCGAAGAAGATGGCGCTGTTGTGGATGGACGAGCAGAACGCCAAGGGCGGCCTGCTCGGCAAGCAGATGAAGGCCGTCTCGGCCGATACGAAGTCGGATCGCGTCGAGGGAGCGAAGGCCGGCCAGCGGGTCCTGCGCGATGGTGCCGTGCTCGTCTTCGCCACCTGCGACTACGACTATGGCGCGCCGGCAGCGCTCCAGGCCCAGCAGGCCGGCGTGATCTCCGTGTTCCTGTGCGCCGGCGACCCGAAGGCGGGCGTCATGGGCGTCGGTCCCTTCTCCTTCACCTCGTCGAATGCCGCCCAGGTCGAGGGTGCCACCCTCGCCGAGTGGGGCGCAAAGAAGAAGAACTACAAGACCGCCTACGTCCTGCTCGACGAATCGCTGGAATACAACAAGTCGGCCTGTGCCGGCTTTGACTGGGCCTTCCCCAAGGTCGGCGGCGAGATCGTCGGTCACGACGTGTTCAAGGGCAGCGACCCTTCCATTGCCTCGCAGATCACCCGCTTCCGCTCGATCACGGCCGAGAAGCCGGTCGACGTGTTCGTGCTGTGCTCGTCCATGCCGGGCGCGGGCAGCGCGCTCCGGCAGATCCGCGGTGCCGGCATCGACCTGCCGGTGTTCGGCTCGCAGTCGATGGACGGCCTGTATTGGCAGGATGCCGTGCCTGGCCTGAAGGACTTCTACGTCCCGATCCAGGCCTCCTCCTACGGCGACGACCCGCGGCCCGAGGTGAACGAGTTGGCTGAGCGCTTCGCCGCCAAGTTCGGCGCGCGGCCGGCCAGCCAGTACGCCTTCCCGATCTGGGCCTTCATGGAGCTGTGGGGCAAGGCGGTCGAGAAGGCCGGCACCACCGACGCCAAGGCCGTGGTGGACGTGATGAACACCTATAAGGACGAGCCCACCCTGCTCGGCCCCAGGACCTTCACGCCCATGCTCCACATCCAGGACCAGCCGCTCGAGCTGATCGCCGAGGTCGGCGGCGGCCAGGGCAAGGTCATCGACCAGTGGCGCATCTCCGAGCCGGTCCCGCAGGAAGTGCTGTACCGTCTGAAGAAGTGACCTCTCCGACGCGTTCGTGACACGAGGCGTCCCTGCCGCAAGGCAGGGGCGCCTTTTCTTTGCAGCTGCAGCAGACGGCCATCAGGAACGTAGGTTCTTGCCGACCCGTCCCGTTCGGCCTAGCTCGCCGTCACGTACATTGCCTTGATCTTGGCCAGCGAGGGCACGCCCTGCTTGTCCAGCACGAACAGCATGTAGAAGCCGGGCGTGGCGATCGTGTTCTTGGTGGGCGCCTTGACGCTCAGCACGTTGCCGTCGCGGGTGAACGGCAGCTCCATGAAGCGCTGGTCCATGTTGAAGCTGTGGGTGACCGAGCCTGTCTTCACCAGGGTCACGCGGCCGACCTTTGCGCCGTCGTCGACGGTGAGCGTGAAGTCCGTCCCGACCTTCAGGCTGCTGGGCGAGGCCAGGATGCGTGGGCGACGCAGGCGCTGGCCATCGGCGCGGAACATGTAGGGCGGGTAGTAGAGTTCCACGTTGGTGTTGGTCTGCGGGCCCGGCGCCCCGCCGCCGCCGACCAGTACCGAGCCGTCGTAGAGCAGGATCGCCGTCGAGTGGTAGAGCCGCGCTTTGCCCGAACTGGTGGAAGCGCCCTGGGTCCAGCGCTCCGTGGCCGGGTCCCAGATCAGCGCCTTGCTGTTGACGCCGGTGAGCTTGTTGGACGCGAGCGAGCCGCCGGTCACCACCACCTTGCCGTCCGGCAGGATCGTGGCCGTGCTCCAGTGAAGGCCATAGGGCAGCTTCTCGACGGACTTCACCACCGGGCTGGAACCATTGATGTCGATCGTCGCCAAGTTGGCGCTGGCCACGCTGCTCGTCGGCCCGCCGCCGACCCGCAGGATCTTGCCCGGCGCGTACATGGCCTCGGTCGACTTGGTGCCGAACGAGCCCGGCATGGTGCCGGCCGAGGTGAACTTTCCTGTCCCCCGCCAGTCGACATAGTACATGGCATTGTTCGAGACGCCGAAGATCCGGCCGTCCGGCGCCACCCAGTTGCGCGGGTAGGACCAGTGCACGCTGCTTGTGGCCGCACCGGTCAGGAGCCGGAACTTGCCGCCGCGCGAGCGGACCTCCGGGAAGTCGCCGCCCTGGTCGCCGCCTTGGATGTAGACCTCGCCGTTGGGCAGGCTGGTCGTCGTTGCGTACCAGCGCACCCGGTTCATGTCCGCACCTTTGACCAGGGTCTTGTCGGCGTTCCGCAGGACCGTGGAGCTGGCGACGCCGATATTGTCCACGTCGTCGCCGACACCGGAATCACCGCCGGCGATCAGGATGTCTCCACTTTGGGGCATCAGGACCTGGGCGCTGCAGAAGATGTTGGTATTGGTGCCGTTCGGCAGGGTCAGGTGGTCACCGTTCAGCCCGTCCGAGGGCTTCCAGATGTCGTAGATGAAGTAGCCCGATGAGCGACCGGCAGCATTGGTGCCATAGCTCATGATCCGGCCGTCGCGGGTCATCACCATGTGGATCGGAATGAGAGGCCATGGGGCCAGTGCCGACCAGGCGCCGACCGTGCTGCGAGGGTCGGGCACGGTAGCGGCCGGAGCCTCCGTGCTGAGCCCAGCGATCGTGATACTAAGTCCCAGAATTTGAGCGAGCGACTGGAGGCGGCCGATCAGCGGCCAGCGGAAATCTGGCGGTAGCATGTTCATAGCAATCTAGAAGTCGAAAATGACGTTCGAAATATACACCTAAGAGGTGAACATTTGCCGCGGGATTAGTCAATCGCCGATGTGGCACAAACCAGATGCAAAGCATGGCATTCGGGTGTTTTTAGATAAGAGTGGTTCTGCCAAAAGAACAGAAATCAATCCTGATATATTTATGGGCTCTCGGAGATGGCAGAATTGCATTTTAGTTCTGCGAGACTTCTTTATCATTTTGCTGAACATTTTTCCGTGCCAGCAAATGAAACCGAAAAGAACGCGCAGCCATCACGCGTAGAAATGCCAATAAGAATATCTTCCTTTAAATGCGCTACGTATCCTGCTATGCTGACAGCCTCAGCCCTTTGCCGTGCAGGTCGCCGTGATGCCCAGTCGCTCCCCAGCCCAGATCGAAGCCTCCCGTCGCAACGGCGCGAAGAGCCGGGGACCAGTGACCGAGGAGGGCAAGGCGCGCTCGGCGCAGAACGCCCGCTCCTACGGCTTCCGCTCCTCCAGCGTCGGCCTGTTCGACTTGGACGACGAAGAACGGTTCCGGCAGCTCGAAGCCGGGATCCAGGAGCGCTACCAGCCCACCTGCCCGGTCGAGGCTGCCATCTGCGCGCGCATGACCTTGGCGCTCTGGCGGGCCGAGCGGGCCGATGCGCTCGAGGCGGAGTACTGGTGCCTTCTGCCGTACGGTGCTTCGAGCGGGACGCCGCTGCGCAGGGCGCGGGTGCTGCATGCCGAGGAAGCGAACCGTCGTCACGGCCTGCAGACGATCCTGCGCTATCAGGCGGAGGCCATGAACGCGTTCACGCGCGCGGTGCGTGCGCTCACGCTCCTGCGCAAGGAGAAGGCTGAGCCTGCACCCGAGCCGGCCAACGAGAACCAGCCGGCGGAGCTGCCATCCGCTTGCACGAACGAACCCGAGCCCGCTGAGCCCGAGCCGGCGCCGGCAGGGGCCGAGCCTCCGGCCGAAGGTCCACCCGCAGCCGCAAAGCCAGAGGCGCCTGCCTCACTCGGCTGGAGTGCCGCAGAGTTTCATGCCTGGAGCGAGCGCTGTCGCGCCAGGATCGAGCAGTTCGTGGCAGGTCCCGAACTGCCCGATGACACGGACGAACCCGGGCTCAGCCAGCCCAGCCATAGGCGGAGCGTGCCGCCGTCTCGCTGACATAGCCCTCCGCCACGTCCTCCTGCACGAGCTCGCGGTCGCGCTCCTGCGGGCTGCCATAGCCGCCGCCACCGGGCGTGATCAGCAGGACTCGGTCCCCCGGCTCGAACACGACGTTGGCGTACTTGCTGGTCGACATCTTGTTGTGCAGCTCGCGCACCGTCGACCAGTCGTCGTGGCCGGCCTTCTTGACGCGCGTGCCGCCATTGCCGCCGAGCCCGCCGCCGAACAGCCCGTAGGGCTTCAGCTCGTGCCGGTCGCTGCATTGGCTGCCGGTGATTGGCACCGTGCGGATCAGGAGCGTGCGCTGGTAGCCGAGGCCACCCCGCCACTCGCCGGCCCCGCCCGAATCCTGGATGAGCTCGCAGTTCTCCACCATGAGCGGGAAGCGCGTCTCGAACACCTCGGTCGGGTTGAAGCGGCAGTTGCCGTTGATGGCGTTCACGCAGTCGTTGCCGTCATGGCCGAACCTTCCGCCCCAGCCGCCCGACATGATGTCGTAGCAGGCGAAGTACTCGTCATGGTCGGGATGGTCGCCGCCGAACACGAAGTTGGTGCTGGTCCCCGATTCCGAGGCCATCACCCGCTCCGGCACGCATCCACCCATGGCCGCGATCACGATGTTGGCAAGGCGCGGATGGGTCTCGGTGTTCCCCGCCACCAGCGGCCCCGGATAGTCGACGTTCACGACCTTGGCCGGTGGTGCGACCACCCGGATCGGGCGGAACGCGCCCGAGTTCTTCGGGATCGAGGCATCGGTGACGTGGAGGATGCCGTTATAGGTGGCACCCGTGGTCACGCCGAGCGTCGCGTTGATCGGCCCCTTGGCCTGCTCCGACGAGCGCGAGAAGTCGGCCACGACCTCGTCGCCCTGGACGTGGACGTCGACCGCCAGCGTGAAGCCCTTGCGCTGGATGCCGTCGTTCTCGACGATGTCCTCGAAGGAATAGGTGCCGTCCGCGAAGCTCGCAAGCTCCGCGCGCATCCGCCGCTCGGCATAGTCCATCAGGTCTTCGCAGGTCTGCTTGAAGACGTCCTTGCCGTACTTGCGCACGATCTGGACGATGCGGTCCACGCCCAGGTTCACCGAGCCGATCATGGCGCGCAGGTCGCCATAGCTTTGCCGCGGCGTGCGGGTGTTGGCGAGGATCAGCTTCCAGACTTCCTCGACGTCCTTGCCGGCCTTCATGATCTTCACGGGCGGCACGCGCATGCCCTCATGGAAAATCTCGGTCGCCTCGCCGCAGAACGCTCCCGGCACCATGCCGCCGATCTCGGCGATATGCCCGATGCAGACCGCAAAGCCGAGCAGCTCGCCGTCCACGAAGAACGGCTTGAAGAAGGTGTGCTCCGGGCAATGGAGGCCGCCCCGGTAGGGGTCGTTGTGCAGGAGGATGTCACCCTCCTCCAGCGTGTCGAACGGGATCTCCTGGGCGCAGGTCTTGATGAGCAGCGGCATGCCGCCGATCATGGTCGGGCAGAACTCGGCGCAGGCGATCATGTCGCCCTTGGCGTCGGCAAGGGCGCAGGTGAAGTCGAGCCCCTCGTTGAAGATCGTCGAGTACGACGTCTTCATGAGCAGGATGCCCATCTCCCGGCAGATCGACACCATGGTCGAATCCAGGATGTTCATGTTGACCATGTCGAGGGGCGCCAGCCGCTCGCCCTTGGCCGGATAGGCCGCCTCGAACGGGAGCTTCGGCTGCACGATCGGCAGCCTGGGGTTCTCCACCCCCTTGGCCTTCATCTCCGCCCACTCGACGCACCAGGGCGAGCAGAACAGGCCGGAAGCTTTCGGTCCCTTGCGGATCCCCTCGCCATAGACGAGCAGGCCGCAGTTCGCGCACTTGTTGTACTTTTCGACGTAGAAGCCGTTCTCGGACATCCGCATGGTGGCAGCTCCCGCTCAGCCCTGGATCGTGTCGATGAGAAGGTGGCCGTAATCGTCCACCGTCAGACGCTGGCCGGGGCAGACCACGCTGACCGAGGCCGGCTCCTCCACGATGAGCGGCCCGTCCACCACATGCCCCGCCCGGAGCATGGCCCGGTCATAGACCGGCACGTCGAAGCGGCCCTGCACATAGCCCACGCTGCGCCGGCTGGTCGGCACGGGCGGGCCCATCGCCTTGTCCAGTTTCGGCATCTCCGGCACGGCCGCGGCCGAGACGGCGGTCACCACAAAGTTCACGATCTCGATGATCTCGCCCTTGGTGGAAAAACCGAAGCGGGCCTTGTGGGTGTCGTGGAACTTCTGCCAGAGCTGCTCGATGTCGGCTTCGGGTGCGAGATCACTCTCGTCCACGGACAGTTCCAGCTCATAGTTCTGGCCGAGATAGCGCATCTCCAGGCTCCTCGAGATGGAGAGATCACCGGTGAACCCCTGGTCGGTCAGCTGCTGCTTCGCCTCGTCGACCAGCGAGGCCATGATCGACGCCGCCTTGGCCTTGTCGAACCGGTTGCTGGTCAGCTGCGCGGTGCGCTGCCGGTCGACCCGGGCCTGGGTCATGATGAAGCCGAACGCCGAGAACTGGCCCGGATGGTTCGGCACGATGCCGCGCGGAATGCCCATGTCGATCATCAGCTCGCCGACATGGAGCGGCCCGGCGCCACCGAACGTGCAGAGCGTGAAGTCGCGCGGATCGAGGCCACCCTCGATCAGCACCGAGCGCAGGGCGCCTACCATGTTGCTGTTGGCGATGCGCACGATCGAGATCGCGGTCTGCTCGATGTCCTGGCCCAGCGCCTCGGCCACGCCGGCCACCGCAGCACGCGCCCGCTCCGCGTCGAGCTTCATCCGCCCGCCCAGGAAGTTGTTCGGGTCGATCCGCCCGAGCAGCACGTTGGCATCCGTGACGGTCGGGATGTCGCCCTTGCCGTAGCAGGCAGGGCCAGGATTGGCGCCGGCACTCTGCGGCCCCACCCGCAGCATCCCACCCTTGTCGATCCAGGCGATCGAGCCGCCACCCGCACCGATCGTGCGGATGTCGATGATCGGGATCTGGATGGGCACGCCCCACTCGATCTCGAATGCTGTCGTGAAGCGCTCCTGCCCGTCCAGGATCACCGAGACATCGGTGGACGTGCCGCCCATGTCGAGCGTGACCAGATGCTCGATGCCGGTGAGCCGCGCCACGTGCCGGCTGGCGATCACGCCACCGGTCGGCCCCGACACCACCAGGTTCACCGGTGCCGCCGCCGCCGCGTCCAAAGTCATCTCGCCGCCGTTCGACTTGATGACGACCGTCGGCGCGGTCAGCCCCGCCTCGTTCAGCCGCTGCCGCATCGAGCCCATCTGCTTGCTGACGATCGGCTTCAGGTACGCGTCTGCCAGCGTGGTCGAGGCCCGCTCGTACTCCTTCCACTTCGGCAGGACGTCGTAGGAGATCGAGATCGGCATGTCCGGCAAGGCCTCGGACAGGATCTCCTTGATCCGCAGTTCGTGCGCCGGATTGAGATAGGAGAACAGGGTGCAGACCGCGACCGCACCGATCTCCGGCGTCGCCTTGATCGTCGCCGCCAGTGCTCGGACTTCCGCCTCGTCCAGCGGCTTCAGTACCGCACCATAGGCATCGATGCGCTCGTCCAGCTCGAAGCAGTGCCGGCGCTTGGCGAGCGGCTTCGGCTTCACCCAAGACATGTCGTAGTGATACTTGCGATTGCCGCGCTGGATGAAGATGACGTCCTTGAACCCCTTGGTCGTCACATAGGCGACCGTGGCACCCTTGCGCTCCAGGATGGCGTTGGTGGCGACGGTGGTGCCCAGGCGCATGTGCTCGACCGCCCCGTCGCTCTCCCGGTAACGCCCAAGTCCGCCCACGATACCGACCACCGGATCAGTCGGCGTCGACAGCTCCTTCCAGACCTCGATCTTCTGCTTCTCCCGGTCGTACGCGACGAAGTCCGTGAACGTGCCGCCGACGTCGATGCCCAGCGCGTGGGTCATGGATCTTGTTCTCCTTGGGCCTCAGGGCTTTGCTGCATAGTCGATCGGCGTCGCGTGCCACCCCTGACGCCGCTTCTCCCAGAATGTCTCGCGCAGCCTGGCGGAGATCGGTCCTGGCCGGTCGTTGCCGAGGATGCGCGTGCCCAGCCGGCTGGCCGGCATCACGCCGCCCGCCGTGGTCGAGAAGAAGATCTCGTCGGCCTCTTCCAGCTCGGCCCGCGAAATCGGCCGGATGGCGTGCGGGATGCCGAGATCCTCGCACAACTCCTTCACCGACAGCCGCGTGATCCCCTCCAGCGCCCCCTTGGGCGGGCTGACGACGGTGCCGTCGATCACCGCGAACACGTTGTAGCCCGGCCCCTCCGTGAGGTTGCCTTCCTGGTCGAGCAGCACGGCCGTTTCGAACCCGGCATCGTGCGCCTCGAACAGGGCCTGTGTCAGGTCGCCCCAGTGGAAGTTCTTCACGGTCGGGTCGACCGATTCCGGCGGGATGCGCGGCGTCTTCGCAATCATGGCATGGACGCCGCGCGCCTGCTGCTCCTCCGAGAACAGCCAGACCCACGGGATCGCGAAGCAGACTAGGTAGGCCCGCCCATAGGCCGGATGATAGGGCAGGCCCGGCGCCGGCTTGCCGCGCACGCAGTCCATGGCGACATAGGCTTCGCGCAAGCCCGTGCGCCGCACGAGGTCGGTCAGGATGCGCTTGATGTCCTCGTCGCTTTCCTCCGGCTTCAGCCGGAGCTTCTCCATCGAGCGGCGGAAGCGCTTGACGTGGTCGTCCAGCCGGAAGAACGCCCCGAAATATACGCCGACCACGTCGTAGGTGACATCCGAGCGCCGGTAGCCCCAGTCGGTGATGGGGATCTTCGCCTGCTTGATCGGCGTCACCACCCCGTCGACATAGGCCGCACCGGCCGACCAGTCGGCCACTTCCGAACCCTGCATGATGTCGTTCCCCCCGGCGGCTCAGGCCGCCATTGCTGCCCGGCGCGCCGCCGTCGCCGCCTCATCCACGGCCAGGTCCTGCCCCTCGCCCGACACCACCACGCCATAGACGTCCCGCGCCCGCTCGACCGTCACCCAGCCTTCCCGCACGTCATGCAGCACCCGCTCCGGCGCCCTATTGCAGGGCAGCCCATAGCCACCGCCGCCCGACGACCGCGACACGACATACTCGCCCGGCCGCAGCGTCACGCCGTAACAGGCCGGCAGCTTGGTGAGCGACCCGTCCAACTCGCGCTTGAGGGCCTGCGACAGGGCACCCGGCCCGCCGCCCTGCGCACCCAGCGCCGGGTTGATCGTCCCATCGGCCGTGTAGAGCACGTCCATGGTGCAGCCCTCGACCGGCCCGAACTCGGCATAGGCCGAGGGCGCGCCCCGGAACTCCCCTGCACCCTCGGTATCGGCCAGGATCTCGCGCCGCTTCACGAAGACGGGGTGGTGCAGCTCGTCGACCTCGATGCTGTCCTGCCGGCACAGGCCGGCATTGCCGACATGGATGATCGACAGGAAGCCGTCAGTGACCGGCGTGCCCGCCCCGCCGGTGCAGCCCAGGAAGATCTGGTTCACGAACGGCGCATCGTCGTGGCGCGGGTCCTTGCCCGAGATCACGCCCATGGCCGGCGGCATGATCGGTCCCGTCTCGGCCATGCCGAAGCCGGGGGCGATCTCCGCCATGGCCCGCTGCACGGGATTGGCCACCCGGTCCGCAAGGTTGGTCGTCGCCACCGAGCAGGAATGCGGATGCCGCGGGATGCCGACCACGCAGTTCTCCCGCAAGAGCACCTCGACCCGCCGGAAGCTCCCGGCATTGGCCGGCACGCTATGGTCGAGGATGCCGTTGTAGATCCCGACCATGGCCGCGGTGCGGGCACAGCCTTCCGACAGGTTCAGGCCGCAGGGCTGGCAGTCGATATTGTCGCGCAGGTCCACCACGATCTTGCCGGCGGCGGCATCGATCTCGACATCGACCTTGACCGGGATCCCGTCCGGTACGCCCGGGAACGGATCGTGCGCAGAATGGACCGTCACCTTGCCCGATGGCAGCCGGCCGATCGCGTCGATCATCTTCTTTTCGGAATAGTCGAACCAGGCCGCGGAATACTGGTCCAGCGTTTCCCAGCCGACCTCCGCGCCAAGGCCCAGCAACTCCCGCTCGCCGATCCGAACGGCCCCCAGCGTCGCCAGGTAGTCGCCCCACCATTGTTCCGGCACACGGATGCGCGACCGGCACATGCGGATCAGGTCCTCGTTGTTCTTGTACTCCGACTGGATCTTCGCCGCGGAGAAGATCAGCGCCCCCTCTTCGTACACGTCCACCGCATGGCCCATATACGTGGTCGGCCGCGAGTTGCCGCAGTCCGCCTGGTGCGCCTTGGCCAGCACGAAGAAGCGCAGCGTGCCGCCCTCGTCCACCACCGGAACGATCAGGCAGTGGTCGGCCGGATGCGAATCGCCTTCGTACGGGCTGTTATGGAGGAAGCAGTCGCCCGCCTTCAGCGTCGGGTGATACTTCTTCACGGTCTCGCACATGATGTCCGGCCCGATCAGCGTATGGATCGGCAGGCTCTCCGCGCTGGCCAGGAGCTGGCAGTCGGCGGTCAGGACCACGCAGGAAAAGTCGTGAGCCGTGTTCAGCACGCCTGACCGCGCCGTGCGGAACAGGGTGTTCTGCATCTTGCGGGCGATGCTCTCCAGTCGGTTGGAGATGATCGCCATCCGGACACCTTCGCGGGCCCAGCCGGCACGCTGTTCGGAGGCAGCTTCGGGAACGGCCATCGGTTCTTGCCCTGCAGGTTGCGTGGACGCATTGCGGTGCGCTTGCGGGGAGGTGGACATGGGCAGGCGGCCTCCTCAGAAGCCGACCCGCAGCCCGCCGCCCGGGGTGCGCACCGCCACGGCACCCGGATCGACGACCACGGTCGTGAACGACGATTCGATGATGGCCGGACCTGCCACCGGCTCGCCGGCCTCCATGGCCTCGAACCGGGCAACCGGCGCATCGACCCAGCCGGTGCTCGCGAAGTAGATCGGGCGCCGGGACATGATCGCGCCCGTGTCCTTGACGACCGGCAACCGGCCGGTGCCGCCCTCGCGCAGCCGGCACTGCACCTTCGCACGCCAAGTCACGAACTCGACCTCCGAGTTCGGGTCGCTGATCTCGAAGATGCTCTTGTGCGTCGCGTGGAAGGCCTGCTTCAGGGCATCCAGTTCTGCCGCATTGTTGATCCGGCCCGACGCCATCGGCACCTCGATCTCCCAGATCTGGTGGGGATAGCGGGCCTCCACCGAAAACTCGGTGACGGTTTCGAGCGCACCTTCGCCCGGTCCGGCGGCGAATGCGGCACAGCGCTCCGCGAGCCTGGCCAGCACCTCGTTCACCTTGTCGAACGAGAAGCGGGCGCTGGTGGCAAACAGCATCTGTGCATAGTCGGACGAGAGCTCGGACATGAGCGCACCCGCCGCACTGAGCACGGCGCCCGCTTCCGGGATGAGCACGCTGGCACAACCCAGCCGCCTGCCGACCGCCACGGCGTTCAGGCCCGCCGCTCCACCGCCACCGACCAGCACGGCCGAGGTGGGATCGATCCCCTGGTTGACCGTGATCTCGTCGATGGCACCCACCATCTTCTCGGTCGCAAGCGCCAGCACGGATGCGGCCGCCTCCTCGACCGACAGGCCGAGCTTCGACGCGACCTTCTCCTTCAGTGCCGCCACGGCCGCATCCCGGTCGAGTGCCATGGCCCCGCCCAGGAAGAAGTCCGGATCGATATAGCCCAGGATCAGGGAGCAGTCGGTGACGGTCGGCTCGGTGCCGCCCTTGCCGTAGGCGACCGGACCGGGCGTGGAGCCGGCGCTCTTCGGCCCCACCCGCAAGAGGCCGCCCGAATCCACCCAGGCGATCGAGCCGCCGCCCGCCCCGATGCTCTTCACGTCCACGGACGGAAAGCCGGTCATGTGGCCACGGAAGCGCTGGCCGAGCCACGTCTCGCGCGTCCACGGGATGCGTCCGTCGCGGACCAGGCTGACGTCGTAGGAGGTGCCGCCCGTATCGGCGACGATCGCCACCGCGTTGCCGACGTCGCGCTCGGCATAGAACCGGCCGGCGACCGGGGCCATGGCGGGGCCGGAGTTGATCGAGTGGATGGGTGCCCGCGCCACCGCCTCGGCATCCATGATCCCGCCACCGGAGGTCACCATCAGCGTCCGTCCGGTGAAACCTGCTTCCCGGAGCCGGTTGGTCAGCCCGTTCAGGTACTTGAACATCAAGGGCTTCAAGGACGCGTCGATCACTGTCGCCGAGGCGCGCCGGTATTCGCGCAAGGTCGGGTTCAGGACATGCGACAGCGTCACCGACACGTTCGGCAGGTGCTGCGCCAGCAATTCGCCGATCCGCCGCTCGTGCGCACTGTTCAGCACCGACCAGAGCAGGCAGACGCCGACCGCCTCGACATCCAGCGCGCGCAGCCGCTCGATGATCCCTAGCACCGCCGCCTCGTCGAGCGGCTTCACGACGCGGCCTTCGGCGTCGATCCGCTCCGGCACCTCGAAGGTGAGGCGGCGCGGCACATACGGCTCAGGGTAGGGCACGGTGAAGTTGAACGGCTCGATCCGTCCGCCCTCGCGCATGACCAGGACGTCGGGATGACCCTCGGTCGTGAGAAAAGCGGTCCTGGCCGTGTTGCCGGTCAGGATCGCATTGATCGCCCGGGTCGTGCCGTGGACGAACATGCTGGCACGGGAAAGGAAGGTGCTGCGGTCCACGCCGTCATGTTGCGCAGCAAGTGCCAGCGCATCGAGCACACCGCGCACCGGATCGTCCGGAGTCGTGGATGCCTTGAACAGGCGGATCTCGTCGCCGTCCTCTACCACCAGGTCGGTGAAGGTACCGCCGGTATCACACGCCAGCCGCATCATCGCTGTTCCTCCTCCCCGTTTCGTGGAAGGGTAGTAGCCCTGTGATCACAGAGGCAAGTCCCACCACAGGGCAGCAAGACCTGTGCCATGATCAACGGCTCATTCCATGGCATGTACTGTGCAACGGCTGGGCCGGGATGTTGTTGGAGAGGGTGACGATGGCCGCCAAGATCGTTCGCACCGGAGAAGCGGCCAGCGCGGCCCTGGCGCGTGGCGTCGACGTGGCGGCCGACATCGTCGGAACGACCATCGGTCCGGCCGGGCGGACCGTGCTGATCGGCCGCGAGCACGTGTCGCCTCTCCTGGTGCGCCAAGGCTACGCGATCATGCAGCAGCTCGACCTGGACGATCCTGGCGAGCAGATGGGTGTGCAGGCCATGCGGGAGCTGGCCTGGCGCACCAGCGACCAGGTCGGTGACGGCACCAGCAGCGCCATCGTCATGGCGCGAGCGCTCCTGCGCGCCGGCATGGCCGCCGTGGCGGCGGGGGTTGCGCCCGCTGATCTGCAGGACGGGCTCGACGCCCACTGCCGCGCTGTCGTGGCTGAACTGGAAGCCCGAGCGGACACTGCTCCCTCTCCCGAGCAACTGGAGGCCGTCGCCGCCCAGGCGGCCTCCGGCGACCGGGTGATCGGCCGGCTTCTGGTCGAAGCGCATACGGAGGTTGGGCCGAGCGGGGTCGTCCAGGTCCTGGAGGGGCATGGCAGCCGCGATGAGGTGCAGGTGGATCCCGGCCTGCATTTCGACCAGGGCTGGATTTCCCCCTACTTCGTGGACGACCAGCCGACGCAGAGCGTCGAGATCGACAAGCCGCTGGTCATTCTCCACTTGGGCGCGGTCAACGACCTTGGGCCGATCGTGCCCGTGCTCGAAATGATTGCAAAGGCCGATCGCGGGCTCGTGCTGATTGCGGAGAATGTCGGCGGCGATGCCTTGTCCACCCTGGTCGTGAACAAGCAGCGTGCCGGCTTCAAGGTCGCTGCCGTCAAGGCGCCGGGTGCCGGTCGGTGGCGTGAACTGATGCTGGAAGATCTGGCAATCGCAACCGGTGGCGTCGTGATCGGCGGTCCACTTGGCACGAGCCTGGAGCAGCTGCGGCCATCCATGGCCGGCCGGGCCCAGAAGGTCCGGATCACGCGGACAGGCACGACGATGGTCGGCGGCGGCGGCGATCCCGCCTTGGTCGCGCGACGCACGGACGAGATTCGTGATGCCATCCGACGGGAGAAACATCTGAGCTTCGACCGCGACCAGCACCGCAAGCGGCTGGCGCGCTTGGAAGCCGCTGTCGCGACCGTCCGGATCGGAGGCGCCACCACGACCGCCATCGCCGAACGCCACGCAAGGGCACTTGCGGCGTCGGCGGCGGTCAGGGCAGCGATGGCGGAAGGGATCGTGCCGGGCGGCAGCAGCAGCCTCGTCCATATGGGCCTGCTCCTCCGCTCGAGGTTGCCGGGCGATCTTGCCGGGCAGATGATCCATCGGACGATGTCGGCCTGCCTTCAAGCACCGCTGCAGGCGATCGCGGCGAACGGCGGGCTGGACGGTCGCTCGGTCTGCCATCACCTGGAGGCTGCCGGCGACCGATCCTGCTTCGACATGACCGCTCGCACGCTCGTCGCCGCGGATGCCATAGGCGACCCTCTGCCTGTTCTCCGGGCAGCGCTGATCAACAGCGTCTCGACGGCTAGCCGGCTTTTGGGCCTCGGCGCTGCCATCACCTCCACGGCCGCCTGAAGCGGAAAAAATAGGCGGTTGCCTGTGCTGTGATCACAGCTTATGCCTTTGCTTGGTCAGGGGAGGTATCGATCAGCACGGAGCGCCGACAAGTAGCTCTGGCACAGCGGTTGCATGCTGTGATCACGGAACAGACGTTCCTCGTGCCTGCTCTTCGGGTTCTGCTGAAAGGTGCCGCATGCCGCACGGTCAGACAGCCCTCGCGACGCCCGTTTCGCTCCGTACTGCGGACGCGAAGCCTGCCGTCGTCGACAAGGCCGCGCCGATGACCGCACAGCCGATGCTCGAGGTGATCGACGCCATCCATGCCTATGGAGACGTGGTGGCGCTCGACAACGTCACTGTCACGGCAGCGCCCGGCGAGTTCCTCACAATCCTTGGCGAGAGCGGGTCCGGCAAGACCACGCTGCTCCGGCTGATCTCCGGCCTGGAGAAGCCCTACAAGATCGGCGCGCTCCGCCTGAACGGCGTCGACGTCAGCCACATCCCGGCCTACGCCCGCAACTGCACCACAGTCTTCCAGAACTACGCTCTGTTTCCGCACATGTCGGTCGGTGCCAATGTCGAATATGGCCTGAAGGTGCGCGGCGTTTCGGCGGGTGAACGACAGGAGCGCGCTCGTGATGCGCTCAAGCTCGTGCGCCTCGCGGACAAATACGACCGCCGTATACACCAGCTCTCCGGCGGTGAGCGCCAGCGCGTGGCATTGGCGCGGGCGCTGGTACCTCGCCCGGCCATCCTGCTGCTCGACGAGCCGCTTGGCGCCCTGGACGAAAAGCTGCGCGTCGACATGCAGGTGGAACTCATGGAGATCCACAAGCGGCTCGGCATGACCTTCGTCTACATCACGCACAGTCAGGAAGAGGCGCTCACCATGAGCGACCGGATCATCCTGATGCGCAAGGGCAGGATCGAGCAGGCCGATGTGCCGACCGCGATCTTCGACCGGCCGGTCAGCCGCTTCGTCGCCGGCTTCATGGGCGTCGAGAACCTGTTGGACGGGGAACTCATCGCGCTGGACGGCGACCGCGCGACCGTGCGGGTCGATGACATCGACCTGGAGGGCCGCTGGTCCGGCAAGACGCTCCCGTCACCCGGCGCCATGGTGACCGTGGGCGTGCGCGCAGAGCGGCTGCACATCGCGGACCGGCGCCCGATGGGGGCCGACTTGAATGTCCTGCCCGGCCGGATGGACAGCGCGATCTATAAGGGAAAGTACCTCGACCGCACCGTCCTGACGGATATTGGTCCGATCAAGGTGCGGCTATGGGATTCGTCGTCGCCATCGGACGAGCAGGGCTTCGTCTGGTGGAAGAAGGACGACTGCATGGTCATGAGCATTTGAGCCTGCGGGAGCAGAAGTAGAACCGGTCCATATGTCCTCAGCAGCAAGCATGGTGGAGAAGAGAATGACGCAAGGAAAGTTCGATTCGGGCGACGCGAATCTCTCGCGCCGCAGTTTCGTCCAGGGCGCGCTGACGCTCTCAGCGTTGACCACCGCTGCAGCGGCGCTGCCTGCACCCCTGCCCGGCATGAGCCAGCAGGCCTGGGCTGCCGGCACGCCCGTGAAAGGCTATGGCGTCACGACGGCCCAGTTGAAGAACTGGGACATCATGACCAAGACGATCGACGTCTCGATCGAGTACACGCCGACCAACGCCGATATCGGCGTGTTCATGCGCGACGTGATGTCGAATGACCTGGGCGAGACCCATGACATCTTCATCTTCGATGGCGGGACCCAGAACGTTCTTGGTCCCGAAGGCTATTATGCCGAGATCATCGAGGACCAGAAGGAGCTGACGCTTTGGGAGCGCACGCCGGACACGTGGAAGCGCTCCGACCTCATCCGCGCCGACGATAAGCAGTACGGCGTGCCGGTGATCGGCAATGGCGACGCGTTCGGCTACTTCCCCGACAAGATCGACGCCAACCCGAACGGGCTCGACGAGATCCCGTGGACGACGTTCTTCGAGGGCGAGAAGGTCAAGGGCCGGGTCGCCATCGACCGCTCGTGGCTGCAGTCAATGACGGAGACGGCGAATTTCCTGAAGCATCATGGCCGCGTGAACATCGAGGACGTCGCCGATCTGACCCAGGAAGAGGCGAAGGCCGTCGCCGATTACCTGATCGAGCGCAAGCAGGCCGGCCAGTTCCGCACGATCTTCACGGCGTTCGAGGAGCAGGTGCAACTGCTCTCGAACAAGGAGATCGACATGATCAACTGCTGGGAGCCGGCGACCAAGGAAGCGAACAACAAGCTCGGCCCCAACACGGTCATCTACGCCTTTACTGTCGAGGGCTACTACAAGTGGGGCCACGGCGCCTATGTCCACACCAAGGCCATGGAGCGCGGCAACGTCGACAACATCTACAAGGTGCTGAACTACTTCCTGGGCGGCGAGTACCGCGCCTACCAAGCCAAGGAGCGCGGCTATGCCGGACCGAACATGGACCTTGGTGTGCAGTACGCGATCGATAATGGATGGGCGCAGGAGGATATCGACCTCCTGAAATGGACCGAGGAAAAGGTCGCCCGCAAGTTCGAGAAGCCGTTCTTCTGCAAGACGACGCCGGTGAACGCCAGCGCCATGGAAGAAGAGTGGCAGCGTTTCCTGGACGCCTGATCTGATGCACGGCCGGCCGCTCCCGAGAGCGGCCGGCATGTCACCGGGAAGAGGAGAGCAGGGTTGGCAACAGCGAGCGCAGTGTCCGGGCAGGGATGGGGCAGTCGGATCTTCAGCCGCTGGTCGCCGTCGCAACTCGTGGTGCCGACCTTCCTGATCGCCTGGTCCCTGCTGGTCATCGTCCCGCTGCTCGTGATCGTCCTGTTCAGCTTCCTGCAGGTCCGCTCCTACCGCGTCGTATACGAACCGACGCTGGCCACCTGGGTGTCGCTAATCGAATCCGGGCGCTGGATCGCCGCGGTCCGCACGCTCCGGATCGGCATCACCATGACCGTGATCGAGCTGTTGCTGGCTTTCCCCTTTGCGCTCTGGCTCGCCAAAGGCTGCAAATCGAAATCAGCCAAGGCGTTCATCATCACCCTGCTGACGATTCCGTTCTTCTTGGACGCATCCTCGCGGATCATCGTCTGGCGCTCCATCCTCGGCACCAACGGCATCGTCAATACGGTGCTCCAGTATCTGGGCCTTGTCGACGAGCCGATCAGCTGGCTGCTCTATTCCGAGTTCGCCGTTCATTTCGGCATGCTCGGCACGTATTTCCCCACCATGGTCTTTCCGATCTTCATGATCATGGTGCTGATCGACGACGACTACCTCCAGGCCAGCAGCGACCTAGGCGCCAGCCCGGCACAGACCCTGCTCTACGTGATCCTGCCCATGTCGTTGCCGGGGATCGTGGCCGGCATCGTGTTCACGCTGGTGCCGCTCATGGCGGCGTTCGTCGAGCCGCAGATGCTGGGCGGCGGCTTCGTCAACCTGCTCGGCATGTCCGTGAACTCGGCACTTCAGCAGCTGAAGTATCCGACAGCGGCAGCCCTCTCGACCGTGGTCGTGGCCCTGCTGGGTCTTTGCCTTGCGGTGCTGATCCTCGTCACGCGCAAGCGGTTCGACATGTCGACCATGTTCCAGGCGATCCACCGATGATCGGCACCGCCCAGCTCTCCACGCTCGCGATCATCGACGAACGCGAATTGGACGAGCGCAGCCGCCTCCTGCGACGCCTGAGCCGCTGGAACGGTTGGCCGACGGTCGCGAAGACGGCCGGCTTCGCCGCCATCACGCTGATCTATATCCCGCTGGTCTGGCTCGCGATCATGTCGATCAGCGAGAGCCCGCTCTCGGGCATCCCCTACCCGCTCACACTCGACCACTACGGCGCGCTGATGGACGACGAGCGCTGGCTGCCGCCCCTGCAGCTG
>NZ_DATAGQ010000168.1:0-4830 GCF_036263595.1 Geminicoccus sp.
ATCGAGTGCTGGGCGACTACGGCGCCGTGCTCGATGCCACCTGCCAGGCCTGGAATAGGCTCCTCGCTGAGACCGGCCGGCTCGCCAGCCTCACCGCCTACCCCTACCTGCTCAAGTCAAAACTTCTATGAGCCGGTATTAGACGACGCTTACAGAAAAGCAAAGGCCGCCGGGGTTTCGCCTGACGGCCTCTGGGCCCATGGCACGCCATGGGTGGGTCACATCCTGAATATGAGGCCGTCGTGCCGATCTGCCAAGGCTGTAGGTACTGGAGAGTATTGTAGCCGCCAGCCATACAAAAAGAAAAAAATACCAAATAAAAATGCGGCGTTCGCAGGCATTTTACCTGAAATAGAAGCAGTTATTCTTGCATGAGAGGGAGAGATGTGCCATGTTGTCGTGGTCGAAGAGGAGCCGTTATCTTGGCAAACGTCGCCCAGCTCGTTGACCGCCTCGTCGAAGCCACCGGCTTTGATGGTGCGGACATACGGGTGCGGGCGCGGATTCTGCGGGAAACAGGTATTCTGCCGATCTCCTCGCGAAGGCCAGGCGAAGGCGGCGTGGCGGCCGGGCCGCAAACCCAGGTGGCGGAAGCAACCCGCGCTCTCTTCCACCTTCCTCGCACCACTACAATGCAGATCGACTTCTTCAGAGAAGATTCCGGCTTGGTCGTCCAACGGCTCCAGAACGAGGTTTACGGGAACAACGATCCGGATGCTTGGCCACTTGGGCTCTTACTTTTTCATTATGTGAACCTAGCCTCCGAGCCTCGGACTCGGGAAGAAGTCCTCCAGCGCATCAGAGCTATCCGCGTATTTCGCAACCTGCGCTCGGTACATATCGACTACGCAGACGGCACCAATGAAACGTTCGAGGCAGCCCCTGAAATCTGGCTGGAAGCAGAAGAGCGCACTCGTCGCGCGCCCGTTCTCAGCCTCACGATCGCACCAAGCCAAATCGTCTTGGAGCTGGCCGACGTGGTGCTGCACACCCGTGCGGAGAGGCGGCGGCTGAAGCTGCCGGAACCTTCCTTCGACGACACGCTCCGGGCATTGGGCTTTCCGATCCTGGAACAACCTTCCGAGGAACCCGCTGCAACGGGTGCCTTGGAAAGCGAAGCGCCGGTCCCGCTGCAACGGAAACCGGCGCCCTACGCTGACCCGCCTCGCGATGACCACGAAGCCAGGACCACGAACACTCCTGAAGCTAGTGGCAAGAGAGAAACCTCTCAAGGTTCATCGGGAGCAGGTCCCCTGAGCAGTGGTCCTAAACCGTCCTCCAAGAGGAAGCTCCGATGAGCCATGATCATTCTCGTATCCAGCTTGCGCACCTGCTGCGTGAGCTGAAGGCTGCCTATCCCGACGCCCCCGCATTGGCTTTCCAGACCTATCGCTCAGTGTACGCCAGGGTCCTCAACGGGGACATTCCGGCCCAGCAGGCTGGCCCGCGCGGTCCTTGGACGGTGGCCGTGGCCGACCTGCCGCGGATCGCAGAAATGCTGGGCGTGCAGGCAGAGCCTGAGCCCACTCGATCCCGCCGCACGGCCTCCTCCAGCAGGGTCGCGGCGGCCTGAGCTTTGGGAATGGCGCAGCCCAACCTCGAAGAGAATGGGCTACGAATCGCGATGCTCTATCGGTTGATCGAACGACCATGTCGTCCGGTGCCATAGCCACGATCTAGCGCCGTCTGCGAGGCTTATGCGGCCGCTCCCTGGAGAGCGGACGATGCGGCACGGCATGGTTCCTCACAATGGAACGGCTCCAGAGGGTGCTGGTCGTGCGCGAGTTGCCCCGGCTCGAGCCGCTGCAGCTGGTGTCGTGCGGCAGGCGGGGGCCTGGACGTTGAGCGGCCAGATCGGCCCTGACGATGATCTGAACGAGCTGCGTGCCGCCTTGATCAACCGTACCGAGGACTTGGCCGTTCACCTTCTAGGGCAACGCAGCGGCCACACGTCGACAGGCTGGCGCTGGGGCTCCAAGGGCTCCTTGGACGTGGTGTTGCGCGGCCCCAAGCGCGGCCTGTGGTACGATCACGAAGCTGGCGAGGGTGGCGACCTTCTAAAGCTGATCCGGCGCGAGCAGGGCGGCAGCTTTGCCGAGACGGCCGAATGGGCACGAAGCTTCATCGGGACATCCCAGCAGCATCGGCCGAAGCGGGAGCGCATCCAACCAGCACCGAAGCAGGAACTCGAGGAAGCTCGCCGCATTGGTCATGCCCATCGACTATGGGCGGAAAGCGTGCCGGTGACGGATACGCTCGCGGAGCACTACCTGACCGATACACGTGCCATTCCACGGCCCGCCGCTGGTTGGCCCGCCGCGATCCGGTTCCACCCTGCACACAAGGCGTTGATTCTGGCCGCCACCGACGATACCGGTGACGTACAAGCAGTCCAGCTGGTCTATCTAACGGACGAGGCACGCAAGCGCCCGCGGGACGATGGCCAGCTCGACAAGCGGACCTTCGGTGTGCTGGCCGGTGCAGCGGTGCGCCTGCCTGGCGATACCTCGTCCCTGCTACTGGCAGAGGGTCCTGAGACTGGCCTGAGCGTGTGGGCCGCCACTGGTCGGGAAACCAGGATCGCGTTGGGTGGCATCACCAAGATCGACCCGCCGCCCCTGCGGCGCCTGGTGGCCTGCGCCGACGATGATCCCCGCGACGCGCCGGCAGCCAAGTCCTTCTACAAAGCCGTGGCACGTTGGCGAAGAGACGGCTGGGCTGTAGCCGTTGCGACGCCGTGGAGACGCCGTCGCTTCGACAAGTCCGACTTCAACGACCTGATCCGCAAGGAAGGCCCGGACGGCATCCGTGCTCGGATCGAGGCGGCGCTGTCGCCACCCGGCGTACAGGTGCCGAATGATGCGTTGTCGATAGACCTCGCACGGTTGAAGGTGGAAAAAGCCGTGCGCGGGTTCTTCGCCCAGGTGAACGACTTCGACCCCGACGCCGAGGATGGGCTTCCGCCGATCGTGCATGGCATCAAGGTTGGCGTCGGCATCGGCAAAAGCGAAGCCGCGCTGCGAGAGTCTGCCCAATGGTTAGCCTTGGCCAGGAGACGCGGCGACACGCGCAACATCGGCTTCGCCATTCCTATGCACTCGCTAGCCAATGAGCAGGTGCGTCGGTTCATGACCATGCCGGAGGCGCAGCGTGCTGGGCTGACCGCGGCGGTGTGGCGGGGTCGCGAAGCTGCCGATCCCGGACAGGATGGCAAGGCGATGTGCCACGATCTCGAGGCGGTGCGGGAGGTGCAAGCGGCACTCGGGAACGTCGACACCCAGGTGTGCGGCAGCAAGCAGGAAGGACCACGGTGTCCTTTCTTCGAAGTTTGCGGCTACCAGCGGCAGAAGAAGCAGCAGGCCGACCTTTGGTTCTTTGCACACGAGTTGCTGTTCACCGAGAAGCCGGGGGCACTGGGTGAGCTGGCGGCCGTGGTAGTGGACGAGGCGGCCTGGGCAAAGGGACTGGAGGGCGTAAGTGGCCCGCCGATCAACCTGCCGCTGTCGGCGCTGGATCCCATGGTGACGCTGATCGGCAAGGGCACTGGTCCGATCGACATTGACCGGCTGCGCTATATCCACGGACGGGTCACAGAGATCCTCGCCACCATGAAGGACGGTCCTCTGTCGCGCTCGCTGCTGCTGGAGGCAGGCTTGACTACCGAGACAGGACGCGACGGCCGCTCCCTGTCTCTTCTTCGCATCGTCAAGCCGGACGTAGTGCCGGGCATGCCACCAGCACTTAGGCGTGAGGCTACGATGGCGTGCATAGCTGAAAATCGCACCGTGCTTCGCCTCGCCCACTTCTTCGAAGCCCTGACCAGTCTGCTAGCCGAGGACGGCCCTGATGCGAGTGGATGGGCATCGCTAGCAACGGTGGACATGGGAAACGGGCCGGTGCGTGTGCTGCGCCTCCGAAGAAGGCGTGCGGTGCGAAAAGACTGGCAGCGTCCGACGCTACACATGGATGCTCTGCTGGATCCTGTCCTGCTGCGCCCCTACTGGCCGAACATCGAGGTAACGGTCAAGGTGGAAGCTCGGACACCACATGCCCGTTTCCGACAGTTGATCGGGCGCGACTGGCCAAAGTCAGCGCTGGTACCTGACGAGGGTCAGGACCCGGCTGAGAACGAGCGCCGGCGGAAGAACAACGAGCGGCTTCGTGCCGCCGTATGGCGCGAGGCACGCCGACATCGTGGGCGGGTACTGTTGATCGTCTATAAGGCAGTCGAGGAGTATTGGCGCACCTGTGGGCCGATACCAGCCAACGTCGAGCTGGCGCACCACAACGCCATCGCCGGGCGGGACGAGTGGGGACCTGGGCCCGGCCGTGCTGGTGTCGAGCTGGTGGTGGTGATCGGCCGGACCGAGCCTTCCCCTGACGTCGTGGAACGGATGGCGGAAACGCTAACTGGTGCTGCCATCACGGAAAGGACCAGTCGCTACGATCGCCAAGATGCCCCAATCAACCACATCGACGGTACCGCCTCGACCACGGAGGCATCCGTTCATCCGCATGCGATGGCCGAAGCTGTCCGTTGGCAGATCTGCGAGGGAGAACTGGTTCAGGGCATCGGGCGATGTCGAGCGGTGAGCCGCACCAATGCCAATCCAGTGGAGGTGCTGATCCTGACCAACCGCCCCCTCCCGTTGCCGATAGATGCAACGGTGACGTGGGAGGAGCTGGCACCCAGCATGGTGGACATGATGCTCGGCCAAGGCGGCGTTGCCCTCATGGACTTGGCCGATGCCTCTCGCTGCTACCCCAAGCTCTGGCCAAGTCCTGAAGCGGCGAGAAAGGCCGCCGAGCGCGAGAGGTGCGTGACGTTTC
>NZ_DATAGQ010000169.1:0-15953 GCF_036263595.1 Geminicoccus sp.
CCCCTTAACCTGCCTGGACGGCCGAGGCGACCACAGCACGGGCAAACCAGCCCTACCGACGGCCTGAGTACAGTCATCAAGCCAACGCCGTCGCCCTGCGGTCTCAGGCAGACCCCTGGAGGGGCTTCTTCAAACCGTCCACTCGACGGTCATGACCGACCCATCCTACCGATCGATCGTCGCCATCTGCCACGCAACCTGGAAGATGCTGTGCGAGCAAGAAACGATTGAGCTACGATTGATGAGGCCAAGCTGGTGCAACGTGAGATCTCCAGGCGTGTGGGCGTGAACCTGGACAGGCTGTCGAGCGATGCGCCACAGGTCGCACGCATGGCGCCTGTCGACGCCATGCGTGCGACCTGTTCGGCTTGGCCTGGCACTATCGAGGCAGTCATCACAAGCACCGCTTCGAATGCTACACCGAAGATCCCACTGAGGTCAGAGGTGGTCCCCGGATCTCAAACAGGCGGATAAGCTTGGTTCGCCCTGAGAAGGACGGACCCGACAACGGTGAAGCGGACGCGGTACTCGGCTGAGTTCAAGGCGAAGGTGGCGCTGGAGGCGCTGCGGGGAGAGCTTACGACGGCACAGCTGGCGGCCAGGCACGGCATCCATCAGACGATGGTGAGCGAATGGAAGCGGCAGGCCACGGAGGGTCAGGCGTCGGTGTTCTCGGGCAAGTGGGCAGCGCAGGAGGGCGCGAGGGCTACCGAGGCCCAGGTGGAGAAGCTGCACGCGAAGATCGGGCAGCTTTTGGTGGAGCGGGATTTATAAGAGGGGGTTGGTGTCAAGCGGGCGTGTTTCTTGGTTCGGTGACGGCGCTTTTTCTTGGTCCTGGTTTGGAAATGCTGGGTCTGATTGGGCCCGCTACCATTTCGTCGGCGAGGTCGATCCTCTGCGGTGCGGTCGTGCGCCTGGGGCATCAACTTATATCCGGCAGCTCCGTGGTGGCCTGCCCCCATGGGGGCAGGCCATATCCCTGATCAGGTAGCGGGATCAGAACGGAACGGGATGTACCTCTTATGCAGACGCATCCGGTCCCTAGCTGGTACCTGAAGCGGACTCAGTCAGGTACCACAGAACAGCTAACCCTTTGATTTCATTGGTCGGGGTGGTCAGATTTGAACTGACGACCCTCTGCTCCCAAAGCAGATGCGCTACCAGACTGCGCCACACCCCGGACCGGGGGTCCTGTAAGGGAATGTTGCGCATTCGGCAATGGCGCTTGCAGCCGCCGGATCGTGGCTCGACCGGGAGTTGATGGGGCGCTAGGCCATCGGCATGAGCGAGGACCTGCTTCCGTTCATGGATGGCCCCTGGAAGCTGTCCATGGGATTGCGCCGGCTGGAGCTGGCGGATTGGCTGTGCATCGACCGTCACCATGCCGCGCAGATGCGGCAGCGGGCGGCGCTCGTCACGGAGCGACGCGCGGAGGTAATAGGCTGCCTGCCCGGAAGCGAGGCAGGGTGCCAGGAGATCCTCGACCTGCTGACGGCGTTCCTGCCGGCACGCTATCCGGAGCGGTGGCGGATGGATGGACGGTTCATGGTCGACCGGGTCGAGGACCGGCAGATCGGCCTGGACAGCGACCTGCCGCTGGTGACGGCGGGACTGCTCGTTCAGGAAGATCTGTGCCTGATGCGCAAGGGCACCGACGGCTATGTGCTGGCGGCCGCCATGCTCTGCTTTCCGTCGCACTGGCGGCTGGCCGACAAGCTGGGCCTGCCCATGGCGGGGATCCACCAGCCGGTGCCTGGGTTCGCGGACCGACTCGGCCCCACGGCCGACCGGTTCATGGCGACGCTCGATCCTGACCGTCCGGTCTGGCGGGCCAACTGGACAGTTGCCGAAACCGATGAACTCTTCCTACCGGGCCACCGCGCACAGCGGACGTTCGCTACCGACCGGACGATTGGCGCCCAGCTTTTCCTGCGCATCGAGCGGCAGACCCTGCGGAGGCTGCCACGTAGCGGCGACGTCCTGTTCACCATCCATACCTCCGTGCGGCCACTTCAGGATGCCATCGTCCTTCCGGTGCATGCCCAGGCCCTTGCCAGCCGCATCCGCGAGATGAGCGACGGGATGAGCCGCTACAAGGGGTTCCATCAGATGGGGCTCCCGCTGCTCGACTGGCTGGATCAAATGGCTGTCCAGCCAGGGTAGCAGGATGCCTCGCTCGGGCACCGGTTCCTGTCCTAGGCTGCGCGCCAGGAGGCGCCTCGGGTTCTCGCCAGGCATCACGACATCGGGTGCCACCGCCTCGAAGCCGAACTGGGTGTAATAGCCAGTATCTCCCACGAGGAACACGAACGCCCAGCCCTGACGAGCCGCCAGCGTCATGCTGGCATGCATCAGGAGGCGACCGATGCCCTGCCCTCGCCTTGCCGGATCGATCGCCAGGGGACCCAGGAGCAGGGCCGGCCGGCTCTCGATCATGAGCGGCCAGTAGCGGATCGCTCCTACCATGCCAGCCTGGGCGTCCTCGGCCACCAGACAGAGCGCCTCGACCGGAGCCACGCCAAACCGGTAGCGGTACGAGACCTTGCGACGCCGCTCGTTCCCAAAGGAGAGATCGAGAAGATGCTCGATGGAAGGTCCGTCGAGTGGACCCTCGGGCCGTACCGATAGTGCGGGCATGACATGTTCACCATGAAGGCAGCAACGACGCGGGTCCGCCGGGGGCCATGGCCCAATGCGGATGGCGGTGCAGCCCATTGGGCGCACCGCGTCAGATTCGTCGTCGGTCCTGAGCTGAAAGGAAGGCGAACATGTCCATGGCTGCGCGTATCGGGCTAGCCTTGCCCGCTGTCAACGGGCCTGCTGCAGCTCGTCCAGCAGATCCGGCAGAGTGTGCATGTCCTGGAGCACGCTTTGCGCACCTGCTGACCGCAGGCGCTCCATCCAGCGCTCGTTGTTGGCATGGCGCCCGCCGACAAATCCTATCGGCATCATGCCGGCCGCCACCGCGGCCGTGACCCCCGCCGGACTGTCCTCGATCACCACGCAGCGTTCGGGCTGATGTCCGAGCGTGCTGGCTGCATGGAGGAAGAGGTCGGGGAAAGGCTTGCCGCGCGGCACCATGGTCGAGCTGAACAGATGCGGGTCGAGCTTCGGCAGGAGGCCGGTGATCTCGAGCGAACGTCGGATCCGTTCGGGTCGGGACGAAGATGCGACGCAGCGCGGGAGGGTCAACCGGTCCAGGCAGTCGGCGATCCCGGGGATCGCGACCAGCTCGGTCTCGAACGCCTGGACGATCTCGGCCTGCAGTGTCTTCCCCCAGTTCTCGGGCAAAGGCCGGCCGAGCTTCCGCTCGATGATCTCGTTGGCACTCTTCTGGGAAAGCCCCACGAAGGTCTCCAGCGCCTCGTCCATGCCGATCGGCCAGCCCAGCAGATGGAGGGCCGCCACTTCCTTCCCAATCGAGACGAACTCGCTGTCCACCAGAACGCCGTCGCAGTCGAAGATCACGAGGTCGAAACGCGGCAAATGAACCACTCCTGCGAAGATGCCTGCAATCAGGCAGGCTCGGGATTGAAGGTTGCCGGCCAGTGCTGCTGGCCGCGTAGTTCCAGGGCCCGCCGCAGAACCCAGCCGACGGTCGGGAATGCAAGCTGGCCCCAGGGGATCTCGTCCCACTCGACCAGTCTCACCTCCTGGCTCTCCGGTCCCGCGGCGACGTCGGCCGAGAGCAGCCGGGCACGAAAGAGGATCTGCACCTGCTCGATCCTCGGGATGGAATAGACGGCGATCAACCCCTCGATGGCGATGTCGGCGCAGGCTTCCTCCCGCGCCTCACGCATCGCCCCCTCCTCGGCCGTCTCGCCGTTCTCCAGCCATCCGGCCGGGATCGTCCAGAACCCGACCCGCGGCTCGATGGCGCGCCGGCAGAGAAGGAGCCGGTCGCCGAGCGTGCACACCGAGCCTACGACGATCTTCGGGTTCACGTAGTGGACGATCTCGCAGCTCGTGCATACGAAGCGCTCGCGATCGTCACCTTGCGGACGAACGAGCTGCACAGGGGCACTGCAATGCGAGCAGAATCGCATAGGCGCCGTCAGTCCGCGCGCTGCTTGAAGAGGGCGTCCGCTGCCCTGCGCGCCTCGGCCCGCCTGTCGATTTCCTGCTCCAGGCGCGCGATCTCCGCCTGGAGCCGGTTGCGAAGCGAGGTCATCTCGTCGACCGAAAGGTTGTCCAGGCGGCTCGGAACGATCAGGTCGCGTGTCTGATTGGGACGGCGTTCGTCGTCATCATTCATGGCCGAGGTCCCCATCTTGAGCAGCGGCCGCATACTCAGGTCACCAAGCGATCTTGACAAGATGCGGACGGCAGTGCTCGCGAGGGCCACCGTCACCTACCGCATCCGACACCGCCGGAGTGAGATCATGGCCGAGCAGGCGCGCCGCTACTTCCCTGTCCATTGGGACCAGCTCCATCGCGACGCGAAGGCGCTATCGTGGCGGCTGGCCGGCCATGGCCCATGGACCGGGATCATTGCGGTGACGCGCGGCGGGCTCGTCCCAGCGCACATCGTGGCGCGGGAACTGGACGTGAGGCTGATCGATACGATCGGGATATCTTCCTACGACAATCAGCGGCACCGGGAACCGGAAATCGTAAAGCCGAGCGTGGCCGCCGGCGACGGACGTGGATGGCTCGTGATCGATGATCTCGTGGATACCGGCCAGACCGGCAAGATCGTGCGCCAGATGCTTCCCAACGCTCATTTCGCGACGATCTATGCAAAGCCCCTGGGCAGGCCGCTCGTCGACACGTTCATCACCGAGGTCAGCCAGGATACCTGGATCCTGTTCCCCTGGGACATGGAAGCCAGCTACGCCAAGCCGATCGTCGAGCAGTCGTTTCCCGGCTGATCGGCCGGCAAGGGCGGGTTGGCTCAAAGGGGCCGGGCCGTCTTGGTGGCCCGGCCCAGCCCACAACTAGATCCTGCCCATCAACATCAGGATGATGATCACGATCAGGATCACACCGATGATCCCGGTGGGACCATATCCCCAGCTGCGGCTGTATCCCCAGCTCGGGAGGGCCCCGATCAGGATGAGGATCAGAATGATGATGAGGATGGTGCTGAGCATCGCGAAGGGTCTCCCTTTGCCGGCGGGTCCGGACCGTGCAGTCAGGTCCGGGCCCGCCGTGTCAGGAAAATAACCGCCTATCAGGGGTGTGGTTCCTGGCTTTGTAACGAACCGTATCAGCTGACCCTGCAGGCATGCGCCTCGACCAGGCGTCAAGTCATACGGCGATCTGTGTTCCGCCGAAGTCCAGCACCTCGATGCCGGTCAGCACATCCATGCCGTAATAGATTCCGGCCGAAGCCTTGTGGGTCACGGCGATGCTGCCATTGTCCTGCCGGGCGACCACGTAGTTCGCGACCGCGCCGTTGAAGTACGCGATGTCTCTGCCGGCCCCGCCATCCAGGACGTCGTCGCCGATCCCGCCGCGCAGCTGGTCATCGCCGGCGCTGCCGCGCAGGATATCGTTGCCCGCGCTGCCGCGGATGTCATCGGCGCCGTCGCCGCCTGTCAGGTTGTCGTCGCCGGCTCCGCCAGCCACGAGGTCGTTGCCGTTGCCGCCCTCGACCACATCGTCGCCCGAACCGCCATCCACGTCGTCGTTGCCGTCGTCGCCCTTGACGAGATCGCCGCCGACTCCGCCCCTCAGGACGTCATTGCCCAGACCGCCGCTGACCACGTCGTTGCCGATGCCGCCGAAGGCACGGTCGTCGCCGGTACCGCCGTTCAGCTCGTCGTTGCCGACCCCGCCCTTCAGGAAGTCGATCCCGTCGTTGCCGAACATGAGATCGTTCTCGGTCCCGCCGTCGATGTTGTCGTTGCCTCCGCCGCCTTCCGTCCGGTCGTTGCCGGCGCCGCCAGCCATGAAATCGTCGCCAAGACCACCCAGAAGCAGGTCGACGCCGGCACCGCCAAAGATGGCGTCGATCCCAGCCTGGCCGTCGATGATGTCGTCGCCGTCACGCGCCGTCACCACGTCGTTGCCGGCCGTGGTCGGCACGGTCGGGAAGGCAATCGGCAAGCTTTGCGTATCCCCGGTCGCGTCGAAATACATGAACTCGACGCGGGCGGCCGGGTTGCTGTAGAAGTCGAGGATGGTGACGCTCGAACCCGCGCCGTAGGAGATCACCAGGTCGCCCTGGTCCAGCCCGTCCTCGACGCGGCCGCGCGAATAGCTGACGGTGGCTGGGTCGACGTTCCTCGTGAACGTGATCTGGTCGGCGGCACCGCCAGAATCGAAGAGGCCGTCGCGGCCGTCCGTGGCACTGAAGATATACCCGTCGCTGCCGAGCCGGCCCTCCAGCGTGTCGCTCCCGCCGCCACCGACGATCCGGTCACCAATGTCCGAACCGAGAAGGTGCTCGCTGCCGGCCGACCCTGAGAAGGTCAGCACGGCGTTCGCCAGGGCCTGGGTCGTGCCGCCCACGCCGTACTGGATCTGCTCGATCTGGCCGCTGCCGCCGAAGAAATTCTCGATGCGGACGAAGTCGCCCCGGTTGCCGTAGAAGACGTAGAGCTGTCCCTCGTTCGTCTTCCCGAGGGTGGCATAGGTGCCGCCGTCGCCGCGGAACAGGAAGACCTGGGACGGGCTGATCCCGTCCAGGCGCATCACGTCGGCCCCGGCCGCGTCGCTGATCGTGTCGCCGCCGTCACCGATCTTGAACACGTAGGTGTCCGCACCGGCCAGACCGCTCAGAAGATCGTTGCCGGTCAGGCCGTTGATGACATCGTCGCCCGCAGTGCCGGTACTCGTGTCGGCGCCTGCGGTACCCGTGATGTTCGCCACGCTTCCACCCTTCGTTCTCGGATCGATCGAGGCGTCTAGCGACCTGCAGGGCCGCTAGACAAGACGCGCCATTGACGCTCCGGCACGATCAGCCGGCCGGCACCTGCACGCCGCCGAAGTCCAGGACCTCGATGTTCCTGAGCACATCCGTCCCGTAGGCCTGCCCGACGACGTTCGTGTGCGCGACCAGGAGGCTGCCGTCGGACTGCTCGGTAACCGTGTAGTTGGCCCGCGGACCGTTGAAGAACGCGATGTCGCGGGCGCCACCGCCATCCAGCACGTCGTTGCCGGCACCACCGCGCAGCAGATCGTCCCCCGACCCGCCTTCCAGCGTGTCGTTGCCGAAACTGCCGCGCAGGTCGTCGGCACCGTTGCCGCCGCTGAGCCTGTCATTGCCAGCACCACCGGCGAGCAGGTCGTTGCCGAAGCTGCCGTCGACGACGTCGTCCCCGCTGCCGCCGTCCAGGTTGTCGTCACCGCTGCCGCCGAACAGGTCGTCGTCGTCGACGCCGCCACGCAGCAGGTCGTTGCCGGATTCGCCGTTCAGGAGGTCGTCGCCCAGGCCGCCGAACAGGCGGTCGTCGCCGTTGTTGCCGGTCAGGGTGTCGTTGCCGGCTGCACCCTTGAGGAAGTCGGGGTCGTTGTCGCCGAACAGGATGTCGATGCCGGGACCACCATCCATGTTGTCGGCCCCGAACCCGCCCTCCAGCCGGTCGCGACCGTTGCCGCCGACCAGGAAGTCGTCGCCGTTGCTTCCCTTGAGCAGGTCGTTGCCGTTGCCGCCGAACAACGCGTCGTTGCCGCCGAGCCCGTCGATGACGTCGTCCGAGTCGCGGCCAGGCACCACGTCGGCACCCTGGGTCGGCTTGTCGTCCGGCGGAGGGGGCGGAGGCGGAGGAGGTGGTGGCGGCGGAGGAGGAGGTGGCGACGCGCCGACGAAGCTGAAGCCGTTCCAGCTATACGCGGCACTGCTGTCGGTGAAGCGCAGCGTGTCGATGTCCGAGCCGCCGATCTGCCCGATCAGCTGCAGGCTGATCTTGCCGCCGGCACCGTCATAGAAGATCCGCAGGTCGTTCTGGGCCGATACGAACTTGAGGTCGCCGAAGTCGACATTGGGGCCGAACAGGATGGTGTCCGACCCGCTGGCGTCGTCGATGACCTCGGTCCCGTCGTCGGGGTCCACGCGATACTCGTCATTGCCGGCCCCGCCCAGCAGCTGGTCGTTGCCGCGGCTGCCGAACAGCACGTCGTTGCCGTTGCCGCCTTCCGCGGTGTCGTCGCCACGGCGCGGGTCCACCACGTCGTTGCCGTCCAGCCCGCGTACGACGTCGTTGACCTCGCTGCCGTAGAGCCGCCCGTCATTGCCGGCCGTGCCGTTGAAGGTGGTTCGGTCCAGCTTGGAGCCGTCGCTGAACTGGATGTTGACCGGCAGGCCCTTCTCGATCCGGATCGAGTTCTGGCCACCATAGAACAGCGTGTAGCCCTCGTTTCCCGGGGCCACCTCGCCACTGGCCAGCGCATTGCGCACAAGCCGCACGCTGTCCTTCGCAACCGACCCGTCGAACTGGATGGTGGTATCCGCGCCGGAATCCCTCAGTTGGTCGATGCCGTCGCCACTCGTGAACAGGTAGGTGTCGGCGCCGTCGCCGCCCTCCAGCCAGTCGGCGCCGGTGCCGCCCCGGATCCGGTCGCTGCCGCCGCCGCCGATGATGCGGTCGGTGCCGGCACCGCCGCTGAGCGCATCGTTGCCGGTCCCGCCGTCGATGCGGTCGTCGCCGTCGCCGCCGTCCAAGATGTCATTGCCGGCGTCGCCCTGCAGCCGATCGGCGCCGCCCTCGCCCGACAGGGAGTCGTCGCCATCGTTGCCGCTGAGCTTGTCGTCGCCCAGGCCGCCGGTGATCCGGTCGTTGCCGCGCCCGCCGTTCAGGTCGTCCGCGCCAGCCGTACCGGGGATGGTATCATTGCCGTCCGTCCCGCTCACCTTTGTGGGTGCAGCGCTGATCGTCGCCAGATCCGTCATGCGTCCTATCCGAGGCGTCTCTAGATACTGCCGGGCAGGCCACCATCCCACTGGAGACGGGTGGCATTGCACGGGCCATCGACGGTCGCAGAGTCGGGTGGGCGCGAAAGCCTGTCAATGCACCGCGGCCAGTGCACAGGGGGCGACGAAACGAAGCAAGGGCACGACAGCGACCTTTTCCACACGCATCGGTGGTAATTCGCCGTCGTGCCCTCGCCCCGACCAGGCTCAGGCTGGATGAGCGTTCAGCTCACCGCGACCTGGGTACCGGCAAAGTCCAGCACCTCGATGTTCCGCAGAACGTCGTTGCCGTAGATCTGCCCGGCGGCTGCATGGGACACCACCAGGCTGCCATCCGCCTGCTCGGCAAGCTGGTAGTTGACCTGTGGTCCGTTGAAGAAGGCGATGTCCCGCCCGATGCCGCCGTCGAGCATGTCGTCGCCATGGCCGCCGCGCAGCTCGTCGTCGCCGCCACCGCCATCGAGGATGTCGTCCCCGAAGCTGCCTGCGAGCTGGTCGGCACCATCGCCACCACGCAGCGTATCCGTGCCGGTGCCGCCCGCCATCAGGTCGTCGCCGGTACCGCCCTCGACAATGTCGTTGCCGCTGCCGCCATCGACATTGTCGTTCCCGGCCCCGCCACGGACAGTGTCGTCGCCGACGCCACCCCGGACCAGATCGTCGTTGCCCTCACCGTCCAGCGTGTCGTTGCCGATGCCGCCGAAGAGCCGATCAAAGCCGGCACCGCCGGACAACTGATCGTCACCCCCGCCGCCCTTCAGGAAGTCGTCGCCGTTGTCGCCGAACAGCAGGTCGTTATCGACGGCGCCGTCCATGTTGTCGTTCCCGGCGCCGCCCTCCAGCCGGTCGATACCGGTCCCGCCAACCAGGAAATCGTCGCCGCTGCTTCCCTTGAGCACATCGTTGCCGTTGCCGCCGAACAGCGCGTCGTTTCCACCGAGGCCGTCGATCACGTCGTCCGTGTCACGGCCGGGAATGACGTCGCCGCCCTGTGTAGGCTTGCTGACGGGAGGCGGAGTGACGGAGCCCGCGAACGTTGTGCCGTTCCAGGTATAGACGGTAGAGTCGCCTTCGAACTTCAACTGTTCGATCGCACCCGATCCAACCTGACCAGCCAGTGTGACGTTAACGGTAGCCGCCCCAGTTCCATGCCGAATGACCAAGTCACTGCCGTTAGCAGCGATCGACAATCCAGCAAAGCTGATACCTGCGTCAAATACGATCTGGTCCGTGCCTGCATTATCGGAGATGATTTCCCCACCTTGGCCGGCATTCAGTCTATAAACATCGTTACCAGAGCCGCCAAGCAACTGATCGCTGCCAGCGCTTCCACGCAAGATGTCGTTGCCGCCACCTCCGTCCAACGTGTCGTCGCCGCTCAGTCCGTCCAGCAGATCGTTGCCAGCCAAGCCTCTTACGGTGTCGCCTGCGTTTGTCCCGAACAAGGCGACGTCATTGGACGCAGTACCTGTAAATATACTCGTGTCGAATTCAGAATCGTCACTAAGCAGAACTTGGTTCGGTAGTTCATTTGCGATCTGTATCGAGTCACCTTTGGCACCGTAGAACAAGGTGAACCCGTTACCGGGTGTGCCGCCACTTCCAACGGTCCTTATCAGCCGAACGCTGTCCGATGCGACACTGCTATCGAACCGGATGGTTGTGTCCACACCGTTGTCTTCTAGACGGTCGACGCCGTTTCCGGATTGGAATTCGTAGATGTCCGCACCGGCACCACCGACGAGGCGGTCATTTCCACTTCCACCCAGGAGCAGGTCCGCGCCATTGCCGCCCAGCATCGTATCGGCACCTGCGCCGCCGCTGAGAGTGTCGTCACCGGCACCGCCATCGATTTGATCGACACCGTCGCCGCCATTGATCGTGTCGTTGCCTTCACCACCGTTCAGGATGTCATTGCCCGCCCGGCCAGACAGGATGTCATCCCCAGCATCACCCGATAGCTGATCGGCACCGGCGCCGCCATCAAGACTGTCATTCTCCAACCCGCCAGCAAGTTTATCGGCGCCAAGCCCACCGGAGATGACGTCGTCGCCAGCACCACCAGACAGAATGTCGTCGCCACCGTTCCCAAAGATGGAGTCGTTTCCACCAAGAGCATCATACGTATCAGCCTGCTCGCTCCCCGAAATGATGTCAGGGCCAGCAGTGACGGTCGGGACACCGACTCCAGCAGTGAATGCCGTCCCGTTCCACTTATAGACGGCCGTCTCATCAGCGAAGTACAAGCTTTCAATACCGCCTGCAGTATTCGCTCCAGTAAGCGTGACGTTTAGCTCACGATCGTCTTGAGCGGCATGAGTGATGACCAGATCAGAGCCAACGACTTCGAGTTTCAGGTCCTTGAAGAGGATACCGGCACCAAACAGGATCCGGTCATCTGCCCCCTCAGAATCGATTATCTTCTCTACGCCCTGCCCGATTTCGAGGCGGTACTGATCATTACCTGCGCCGCCGGCTAGACTGTCGACACCCACGCTTCCCATAAGGGTGTCGCCACCTTCTCCGCCTTCCGCCTGATCATCCCCCAAGCGGCCATCAATAAGGTCGGCCCCACCTTGGCCACGGATGACGTCGTTGCCCGACGTGCCAACGAGAGCGGTGTCGTCCAAAGCGCTGCCAGTGAACACGTTGGCGGCAAGGGTACTGCCATCAGACAGGCGGACTACCGGCAGATCCCCGCTGATTTCAATCGAGTCATTACTGCCATAAAAAACTTTGTAACCCTGACCATATTCGTAGAATATCTCGTTGCCATCATCATCATAATAAGATTCTTGGTATCCAGGATTATAAACTAGACGAACATTAGATACATCTGTAATACCTTCTAAGTTGATCAGATCTTCACTATTAGCATCCTCAATCCGATCTGTACCGTCGCCCAGATTGAAGGCAAATGTATCCTTCCCACCACCGCCATATAGGCTATCGTTCCCTATCCCACCAGAAAGAACATCATTATCGGCGCCGCCATCTAGATAGTCGTTGCCGGTATCGCCGTTGAGACTGTCAATACCTGCGCTTCCATAGATACTGTCGTCTCCTGCCTTACCATTAATCCGATCGTCTCCTAGAAAGCCATTTATTGGGTCTCCTACAACAGTACCATCGCGAATTATATTACCAAATATGACAAGGTTCTTGTAGCCATAATACTGGACATTTTCTATGACACCATTCTGACCAGCCGCAAACTGACCGGCTACGGTGACAGAGGTAAACAGTGCGCCATCGGTATAAGTAATGACCAGATCATCAGATGGAGAGCCATCGTCGTTGTAGGCTCTCGCAATATTTGTGTTATAGCGATAAACATCGTGCTCGAAGTAAATAGTATCCTCTTCACCGGCAGAGTCGATTATCCTGTCATTGCCCCAGTTTCCTGAAAAATAATACCTATCACTTCCGGCAAGACCAACAAGATCATCACTCGATTTAGCTGCTCCTGATATAAACTCAGGATTCGCTGTTCCTTGAATGACACCCATCTTCTCTTCCTGACAAGAGGCTAACCTACGAGCCGTTCTTATCCGAGAACTTTACAGTTCGTCCTCGGTCTTTGCTGGGGGCCGCTAACGTTATTGTTCTCACTCCCGGGCCAAAAATTACGATCTGATTGACTAATGTCAATATTGCTTAAAATGCAATGCAATCTGCCGAGCGAGCAAGCGCTTCAGAACGAAGCTGGCCTGCTCGTTGAATATCGTGGACCGGCACCAGGATCAGGGGGTGTGGGCTATCCCCTCAGCACCCCCCGCCCCGCCAAATTCCGCATCAGCGCCCCCGCCCCGAACTCCCACGCCGGCACCTTGTCCGTGTGCTCGACAACGTTCACGAGCTTGCCCAGTGCCTGCGTCCAGATGCTCACCACGTCGCCCACGACATGGGTGAAGCCCTGGCCGGGGCCGTGGCGGTCCTGGATCGGGGCGAACATGGTGCCGAGGAACAGGACGAAGCCGTCGGGGTACTGGTGGTGGGGGCCGATCGTCTGGCTGACCAGGTCGGCGGGGTCGCGGCTGATCGCGGACATGTTGGAGCGGCCTTCCATGCGAAAGCCGTCCGTGCCCTCGACCAGCATGTCCAGCTCGGCCGAGCGGACCTGGTCCAGGTCGAAGGTCTCGTCGAACAGGCGGATGAACGGGCCCACCGCGCCGGACGCGTTGTTGTCCTTGGCCTTGCCCAGGAGGAGCGCGCTGCGGCCTTCCACGTCGCGCAGGTTGACGTCGTTGCCGAGCGTGGCGCCGACGATCCGGCCGTCGCGGCTGACGACCAGCACGATCTCGGGCTCGGGGTTGTTCCAGGTCGAGACCGGGTGGATGCCGACCAGCGAGCCCGTGCCCACCGCCGACATGGGCTGGCCCTTGGTGAAGACCTCGGCATCCTTGCCGATGCCGACCTCCAGGTATTGCGACCAGGCGCCCTGCTCGATCAGGTGCGACTTCAGCTCCATCGCCTTCTCGGAACCGGGCACGATCGCGCGCAGGTCGTCGCCGACGATGGCGATGATCTTCTCGCGCACGCTGACGGCCTTGGCCGCGTCGCCGCGCGCCTGCTCCTCGATCACCCGCTCCAGCATCGAGCGCACGAAGGTGACGCCGCAGGCCTTGACGGCATGCAGGTCGCAGGGTGCCAGGAACCAGGGCGTGCCGGGCTGGCGCTTGTCATGCGCGCTGTTCGCCAGGATCGCCGCGAAGTCGCCCAGGCGCACGGCACCCGGGTCGTGGGCGATCGCCAGCGGGTCGGGGGCGTTGGTCAGGTCGCTGGTCGTGGGGACCAGGTGGGTGATGTCCCACACGCCGCCGTCGCGCAGCACGACCGCGCAGGGCCCCTGCTCGGTCTGCACGCGGCCGATCAGCGTTCCGGCCATGCCGTCCTGCGGCAGCGTCTCGTTCGGGGTCAGGCTGGCATGCACGGGGTCGGCCTCTTTCGTCCTGGTGTCGTCGGGATGGAAGGTTCAGAGCGCCTTGGCGCGGTCGCGCAGGACGTTCTTCTGGACCTTGCCGGTGGATGTCTTGGGCAGCGCGCCGAACACGATCGTGCGCGGCAGCTTGTAGCTGGCGATCTCGCCACGGCAGTGCTGGATCAGTTCCTCGGCCGTGACGTCGGCGCCGTCGCGCAGGGTGACGAAGGCGCATGGCGTCTCGCCCCATTTCTCGTCGGGCCTGGCGACCACGGCGGCATCGATCACGTCGGGATGACGGTAGAGGGCGCCTTCGACCTCGATCGAGCTGATGTTCTCGCCGCCGGAGATGATGATGTCCTTCGAGCGGTCCTTGATCTCCAGGTAGCCGTCCGGGTGCATCACCGCGAGGTCGCCCGAATGGAACCAGCCCGCCCCGAAGGCTGCGTGGGTGGCGGTCGGGTTCTTCAGGTAGCCCTTCATGACGACGTGGCCCTTGAACATCACCTCGCCCAGCGTGGTGGCGTCCTTCGGCACCGGCAGCATGGTGTCCGGGTCCAGCACCGCCAGGCCCTCCAGCACGGGGTAGCGCACGCCCTGCCGGGCCAGCTTCTCCGAGCGCGTCTTCATGTCGAGCTCGTGCCAGTCCTCCTGGTAGGCGCAGACGACGGCCGGCCCGTAGACCTCGGTCAGCCCATAGACATGGGTCACCTCGATGCCGAGCCGGTCCATCTTCTCCAGGACGGCGGCGGGCGGGGCCGAGGCGGCGGTCATCATCTTGACCTTCTGCCCGAACGGACGGCGGACGTCCTCGGGCGCGTTCACCACCATGCTCATGACGATCGGCGCGCCGCACATATGGGTCACGCCGTGCTCGGCGAAGGTCTGGTAGATCGTCTCCGACGACACCTTGCGCAGGCAGACGTTCACCCCGGCCTGCAGCACGGTCGTCCAGGGGAAGCACCAGCCGTTGCAGTGGAACATCGGCAGGGTCCAGAGATAGACCGGATGCTGCGGCATCGACCAGACCAGCACGTTGCCCACCGCGTTCAGGTAGGCGCCGCGATGGTGGTAGACCACGCCCTTGGGGTTGCCGGTCGTGCCCGACGTATAGTTCAGGCCGATCGCCTGCCACTCGTCCGCCGGGAAGATCGGCGCTGCCGCCGCGTCGCCGCTGGCGAGCATCTCCTCATAGTCTAGGCTGCCGATCCGCTCGTGCGGCCCGGCGAACTCCGGGTCGAGCATGTCGATCACGATCGGCCGGGTCGCGAGCCTGTCCAGCGCCTCGCGCACAATCGGCGCGAACTCGCTGTCGACGATGATCGCCTTGGCCTCGCCATGCTCCAGGATGAAGGCGATCGTGCCGGGATCGGAGCGGGTGTTCAGCGCATTGAGGACCGCCCCGGCCATCGGCACGCCGTAATGGCATTCCAGCATGGCCGGCGTGTTCGGCAGCATCGCCGCCACGGTGTCGCCGGGTTCGATGCCCAGCTGCACCAGCGCGGACGCCAGCTTGTGGCAGCGCTCCCTGAGTTCGCGGTAGTTGCGCCGCAAGCTGCCGTGAACCACGGCCAGCCGTTCGGGATAGATGTCGGCGGTGCGCTCCAGGAAGGTCAGCGGGGTGAGCGGGGCGTGGTTCGCCGCGTTCTTGTCCAGTGCCAACGCATATGGCCCGGTGGCCGGATGTTCGACATAGCGCACGGCCTGAGTCACCGCATCCCTCCCTTCTAGTTCCCAGGAGGTCCCGTGCACAGCTCGCGAGGCACGTCAAGAAGCGGGTCCTGGAGCAGGCTCGGCGGCCGAGCGGTCAGTGGATGCAGCCGCCGGCCCCGCAGCCGCAGCCGCCCCCCGCCCTGGCCGATGGTGCGATGTCGCCGACATCGCAGGCAAAAGAAGGCCGCTCGCTGGCGGCCGAGCGGCCCAGCATGGGCCGCGCCATTGCGCGACGTGCCGGCTCCCCGCAGCTCGGGCAGGCCCTGGGCTGGTCGCTCTCGCTCATGGCGGACCATTCCCTGAAGATGCCGTGGTCGGCGCAATCATACGTATAAAGGGGCATGGCGTGCCTGTGGTGAAGCTTCGAACGCGTCGCCGGTCATGTAGCGATTCCGCACGCGCGTTGACACCCCCGTCCGCTGCCGCCACATGCGCACATCATCGCTACCGCCAGAACACGGG
>NZ_DATAGQ010000170.1:0-2171 GCF_036263595.1 Geminicoccus sp.
CGGTGCCCGGACCTCGTGTTCGTGCGGCCGCGCTTCGACGCCTACAAGGAGGTGAGCGGGCAGATCCGCACGATCTTTCGTGGGTTTACCGATCTGGTGGAGCCTCTTTCCCTCGACGAGGCCTATCTGGACGTCACCGACCCGCTGACGGGACCGATGGCGGCGGTCGACATCGCCCGGCTGATCAAGACCATGATCCGCGACGAGACCGCCCTCACCGCCTCGGCCGGCGTGTCGTTCAACAAGTTCCTGGCCAAGACCGCATCGGGAATGAACAAGCCGGACGGCCTGACCGTGGTGGGGCTGGCGGATGCCCGAGCACTCCTGGGCGCGCTGCCGGTCGAGGACTTCCACGGCGTCGGACCCAGGACCGCGGCCAAGCTCCGGGCGGTCGGCATCCTGTCGGGCAGGGATCTGGCGCAGGCGTCGGATGCCTGGCTGCTGCGGACCTTCGGCAAGGGCGGCGCCTGGCTGGCGCGGATCGCCCGTGGCGAGGACGACCGTCCTGTCGAGCCGGACCGCCCCCGTCGCTCGGTCTCGGTGGAGCAGACCTTCCCGCGCGACGTGAGCGGCCGCGAGGCCCTGCTGGCGATCCTGCGGGAGCTGGTGGTTGATCTAAACCAAAGGTTGACGGCGACCGGTTTCCGTGGCCGCTCGGTGATCCTCAAGATCCGCTCAGCCGACTTCGTCACCAGGACCCGGACCGTCACACCCAGACCTTTTCCCCAGGGTGTCGAAAACCTGTGGAAAATTGCCGTGGGTCTGCTGGATCGACCCGAGCCTCCACGGGGCCGGATCCGGCTTTTGGGCCTGGGTGTGAACGATGGCGGCGAAGAGGCGGACCGTCGGCAGTTCGACCTGTTCTCGACCGGAAAAGGGTCTTCTCCTCAAGGATAGGCACAGCTCTGGAGGGAGGCTTCCACCAGGCCACGTTTCTCCGATGACGCGAACGCAAGACGATATTCCCTATCGTTCGCGACCATCGAATAGCCGGCCGGCAGGGTGTCCTTGATCAGCTCGATGTCCCCGCCGATGTGCAGGATCCTGATCTCCACGGGCTGCGCCGGATCGAACCAGGATTGAGGAACGCCGTCCTTGTTCGCCGCAGCGACGGCCGTGCCGCTGATCGTGATCCGGTTGTCCAGGAAGGACACTGTCTGCAGCGGCGTGACGTCGTCGGGCAGGCGCGGCGCAAATCGCCGCTTCTCGATGGCCGGATCACAACGCCGCTGGTGCGCGGCCTCGATCAGGAACCGCAGCCGCTCGGCCGGCACGCCCTCGCCCAGCTTCGCCCGCGCGAGTTCGACGATCCCGCTCAGCTCGCCCTGCGGCAGCCGGGCCTGCAGGGCCGCGATCTCCGCCCGCGCACGCTCGCCTGCCTCGGCAGCCTGCTGCTCGGCCTGGGCCCGCAGAAGGTTCGTCTGGTGGATGAGATCTTCCATCTGCCCGACCTGCCGCTGGAGCGCGTCGACCCTCGCCGCCTGCTCGAAGCCGCCTACTTCCCGCCCGAACCAGAACGCCCCTGCAAGCATGGTCAGCGCCAGCAACGGCAGCAGGATCCAGCGCCAGGCGGCTCTGCGTCGCCTGGCGCGCACGGCGGAATTGCTCCTCATGGCGAGCCTGGCTTCTGTTCAGTCGCCATCCTGCAGCCAGTCCGCGGCGGCGATCGGCGCCTTCCTTCCGTCCTCCAGCACCGGGTCGCGCCGGGCCTGCAGGAGCTGCAGCACCGCAGCCGCCGTCTCCTCGACGGATCGGCGGGTCACGTCGATCTCCGGCCAGCCGAACTTGGCGAACATCCGCCGGGCCATCACCAGTTCCTCGCGCACCCGGTCGCTCTCGGCATAGTCGCCACCATAAGGGCTGCCTTCGTCGCCCACGCCCATGTGCTTTTGGCGGTTGCGGCGGATCGACGTCAGATGGTCGGCATTGATGGTGAGGCCGACGATGAGCGGGCGTTTGAGCTGCTCCAGGTATTTCAGCTGCGGCATGTCCGGGACGATCGGGACATTGGCTGCCTTGATGCCGCGGTTCGCCAGGTAGACGCAGGTGGGGGTCTTGGAGGTCCGGGACACGCCGACCAGCACGACGTCGGCATCCTCGAGCTTCTCGGGTGCCTGGCCGTCATCGTGACGCATCGCGAAATCCATCGCGGCGATGCGCGAGAAGTAGCC
>NZ_DATAGQ010000171.1:0-6398 GCF_036263595.1 Geminicoccus sp.
GTCGGCGCCGGCTATGATGTCAATGCCGTCCCCACCGCTGATGATGTCGTTGCCGGCCTCGCCATAAATCTTGTCGTTGCCGGCTTCGCCGTAGAGACGATCATTGCCAGTGCCACCATACAGCGTGTCGTTGCCCGTGCCGCCGTAGATCGAATCGTTGCCGCCGTTGCCGTACAGCAGGTCGTTGCCGCCATTGCCTTTGATGGTATCGGCGCTCGACGTGCCTCTGTACGTGTTCGACGAGTTGCTGCCGTTGTACGTCGCCACCAGGACCTCCGAATATGCTGTATTCGCAAAGCGTTCGACTTCATGTGAAGTCTGCCCTGCCATGTTGACTATCGTTGCCTAAAGCGTCGGTCGTACTGGATATATCGCGACGCTGGAGTCAAGAAACATGGAGCACCCTGAGCTCCTATTCACACGCTTTATACATGGGTTATTCGTGTACTCATGTCCTTCATCTCATCTGCCATAACAGCTGAAGGGTGGCCAGAAGTGGCAGGGGATTGCTGGATGCACCTCCGGTCGCCCCGCCGACCACGGACGACAGGACCTCGGCGAGAGTGATCTGATCCGACCCTATGACGCCACCAGAGACGACTTTGATGCCTTCCTGGAGTGGGAAGAGCGCAGGGTATCCGGCTTCTTCAGGACACAGCAATCGCGTCTCGATGACAACCTAGTAACACGAGGGCAGCTGACCCTTGGGTGGCCGGCTTTCCCCCGGTTGCCCTACCAGACTTGACGGATGCTCCGCTGCTTGAGCATTGAAGGAGGAAGTGCTGTAGCAGCAGTTATTCCCTCAGCCCCATAGCAACAACATAAAGGGGCAGTTCATGGCCACGCTCACCGGCAACTCGAACAACAACACGCTTTATGGAACGTCGTCAGCCGACACGATTGATGGCGGAGCTGGAAACGACACCCTCTATGGCCGCGGCGGCAACGATCGGATCTACGGGCGGATCGGCCACGACAAGATCTATGGCGAGTCAGGTGACGACACCGTCAGCGGTGGCGACGGCAACGACGTCATCGAAGGTGGGACTGGCGTCGATCGGTTGTGGGGAGATGCAGGTAATGACCGCATCTACGGCAATGACCAGAACGATGAGCTGTACGGCGGCCTAGGCGATGATCGGATCGGCGCTGGCTTTGGCGCCGACAAGCTCTGGGGCGATGGCGGCAACGACACGATGTTCGGCGATGATGGCAACGACCAGCTCTGGGGCGGGACTGGTAGCGATGTCCTGCTAGGAGACCTGGGCAACGACGTCCTGAACGGTAACTCGGGTGACGACGTCCTGCATGGTGGTCTCGGGCTGGATCAGCTGCATGGTGGTGAAGGTTTTGACACCGTCTCCTTTGCCGACTCGACCTATGGCGTCGAAGTCGATCTTCACTTCGGCGACCAGTCCGCCAGTAGCATCACGGGCACCCCATCGGGGTACGAAACCCTGTCAGGGATCGAGGCCGTCGAAGGCTCCGCTTTTGCTGACCGGATCCTGGGCATCACCAATACGGAGTTCGACACAACCTACGTACCGCTGAGCCTAATGGGCCTCGAGGGCAATGACCGCCTCTACGGCGGCAACCATAACGACCGCTTGAACGGCGGCGAGGGAGCTGACAACCTGGGCGGCTACATGGGGGATGATGCCCTCATCGGCGGCGGGGGAGATGACTGGCTGGACGGTGAGGATGGGGCAGACGTTCTGACTGGTGGTGCTGGGGCCGACACATTCGCGTTCTATGCCTTATGGCATTTCGAGGCACAAGAATCAGGCAACGACACCATCACGGATTTCACACGGGGAGCCGACAAGCTCAGGCTGGGCGCTTTGATCTACGGTGATGAGACGGAGGGTGCCGACCTTTTTCTGAATGGCGCTGATCTCTTCGCCCGCCTTGACAGCAACGACGACAACCGCCTTACCGGCGCCGATGCCGATCTGGGCAGCCGTCTCATTGGCGGCGTCTACAGCTTGGTGGTCGACTTGGCCCCAACAATCGATGCACTGATGGACCCGGCCATCCCTTACGATCACGCAGGAGGCCTGCAGTTGACGCTGCTGGGGGTTAATTCGCTCCAGGCCAGTGACATCGTCTAGCTATCGGCCCGCCATCTTGAAGCCCGTCAGCCAGTAGTTCTGGTCCCGCTGGAGAATCTGAAAGCTTGGGAAAACCGCACACGCCGGCGCCTGGCGAGGCTGGGCTTTCGCTTGGCCAAGTCTCCAGCCCGGTCATGGGTTCGCCAGTACCATGAACCCTGGCTATGTGGTCCTAGAAGGGAACACGTGTCGGTGCGGCGGCCTCATCCGACCCTACGATGCACCAGAGATGACGTAGGCGCCTTCCTGGAACGAAAGAGCGCAGGATGAACGGCTCAGGAGCATCTGAACCATCGTCGTGACCATCGCCACTCACTAGTGGGAGCCGGCTGCCTTTGGGCGGCCGTCTCGACCGCAATGTTGCCGAAGCACAGCCGCAGCACCGGATTGCCGCCATGCCGGAACCTGCCGGACAGGAGCGCTGCCTTCAGCTCCTCCACCGGAGCGGGCATTGAGGCGAAGCCCTGGCCGAAGGCTGAGATGGTGAAGCCTGCCTCCTGCAGCGCCGTGGTGACCGCAGTGCTGTTCCAGCGGTCGATCGCGATCTCCTGGACGCTGTGGTCCGCTGCGAGCTCGTCGATCCAGGCGAGCACGGCGCTGTAGTCGACCACGTTGCCCGGTCAGGCGCAGGTGCCTCCCCTCTGCCCAGCGCAGATAGTTCGCCTGGTTCTGCTCGGCATTATCTCGGCAATTGACCCCGCCACATTCCCGGCGCTACCCCTGCTGATGTGGAACTAAACAAGAACACCCGCATCGTCTTAGGCCCGGCCTATCAGGTCCGGCTAGGCTCGATCCCCGACGGTCATGTCCTCGTCGGCGTGTGCCTGATGTGCCGCCACATGGGCGTGATCGACCATAAGCGGCTGATCGACCGCTACAGCGCCCACGAATGCATCGTCAGCCTCCTGCCCCGCTTCCGCTGCACCTCCTGCCGGACGCGCGGTGAGGCTTTGGCCTCATTCGAGGTCCATCGAGTCGAGCGATAATCCGCCTGAATAATGACGCCTCAGTGCCACAGGGTCGGCTGCTCTCAGGTAGGCGCCTCAACTCCTTTTCTGTTGGCAGCTCACCATTCTCAACCGCTCGAGCAGAATGCCCGGCAATGCTCTGGCGGAGGCATGACTTGCATCCAGTCCATCCTCTGCACAGTATCAGGAAGACATAGAACTAGGCTCTGACATACATCTTCAGGGAGCGAGACATGCGGATATGCACTAGCCGGCTGCCGACTCTCGCCTGCCTGCTCGCGACCACATGCCTCTCTCCAGCCAACGCTCAAGTCGGCACCGACGGCACGCTGGGTCCGAAGAGGAACCTCGCTGGGCCAAACATTGAGGTGCCTGCCCACCTCGGCCAGATCCGCGGCCAGAACCTGTTCCACAGCTTCGAGCGGTTCGGGGTCCAGACCAACGGCAAGGTGACGTTCACCGGCCCTGGCGGGCTGAACAACGTGATCTCGCGGGTGACAGGTGGCGAGGCCTCCAACATCGACGGCACACTGGCCTCCACCGTGCCGAACGCGAACGTCTACCTGGTCAACCCGAGCGGGGTGGTGTTCGGGCCGAACGCCAGGCTGGACGTGCCGGGCTCGTTCCATGCCAGCACGGCGGACGAGCTGCGCTTTGAGGATGGCGCGGTGTTCAGCGCGTTGGATCCGTCCGGCAGCAGGCTCACGGTCGCAGCACCAAAGGCGTTCGGATTCTTAGGCAGTCGCATGAGCAGGATCACGGTAGATCGAAGCGTGCTTCAGGCAAAGGAGGGCCAAAATCTCTCCCTAACCAGCGAGAATATAGATGTATCTGGGAATGGTATCCGCTTCGACGATGAAGGCAATATTGGCTCAACTGCTGGAAAAGTACTTTTAGCTGCGCCAGGCGGAGTGGCAGAAATCGAGGCTTCTTCTGGCAAGATACAAGGTAACGCATCTGGATCCATACGAATGCGCGATGAGGCAGTGATAGTGAGTACAGGCTCTGGAGGGCTTATACGTATCCAGGGAGGTACTCTTGATATAGAACGCGGATCTACTATTCTTGTTGATCCACGGACAACACTCTCAAAAGATGTGCCAGCTAGTATTGACGTTCTCGTCGATAACTTGAACTTACTTTCCGGATCATCGATTAGTGTCGATCAGCCAATTAGAAGGAAAGTCTCAGGTGACAATGTCGTCACCGGGAACATTCCTCGCGTGGTGTAGCGGGGCAATCATGGTTCATCGCCAAGTGCCCCGCGGCTGAAAACGTTGGGCTGCTGCACTCCGGATTAGAGACCACCTCGCAGCAGATTCGCATGAGCAGTATGTACATTATGACAAATAGCGTCCAGCATCATCGGCCAGCACAAGTTCATCTACGACGTCTGGGGGGATACGGTGAACATAGCCAGCCGGCTGGAAACCCACGGGCTCCCGGAGCGCATCCAGGTGTCCTCAGCATTCCGCGCCGCGTTGGCAGACGCTTATCACTTCGAGGAACGCGGCATGATCGAGCTGCGCGATATCGGCAAAATGCCAGTGTTCCTGTTGAACGCAACCAAAGCCGCTACTTCAGATTAAACCCATAGTGGCATCATCTTCCGGAAACTTGTTGTTGACCCACCAGCCTTGAGGGCGCAGCATTGAAACTAGGGATAGTGGCTCTCATGGCAGTACAAGATGAAACTGTTCATCAAGCGCGCTGTAGATCGATGGTACCGGCTGAATGCTACAACACTATTTATTATGCTTATTGTAGTTTCTGCTACGGGTTGGCCGGAGAACAAGGCTGCTGCAGTCGAGCGACCGCTGGCGATCATCTTGACCGATGTCGGACAAGATCCTGATGACACCCAGTCGCTGGTCAGGGCGCTCCTCTACAGCAACGACGTCAGTATCCAAGGGATCATTCCGACCTACAACCCGCGCGGCCCTGTCCGGGTGGACATCGTTCAGGCAGTGATCGCAGCCTACAAGAAGGACCTGCCCTTCCTCAAACTCCACGACACCCGCTATCCTTCTGCTGAGCTGCTGCTGGGTCGGGTCAAGTCCGGCCTGAATACGAACAGTCAGATAGGATCCGGCTTCGACTCCTCTGGCTCCAACCACATCATCTACATGGTCGATAGAAGCACCGTTCCTATGTGGATTCTGGTCTGGGGCGGTGGTCGTGAACTGGCTCAAGCCATCTTCAAGGTAAGATCCACCCGCTCCAATGACGAGTTCGTCAGGTTCCAGAAGAAGCTTCGGGTCTACTCGATCAGCTTGAGCCAATATTCCCCTGAGCCCGGCGACTATCTTCTGGCAAACGCAAAGGACATGTTCTGGATCGCCAGCATCGAGCACGATGGCTCGAAGACCGCCACGTTCCGAGGCATGTACATGCTCGGCGACAACTCGATGCAGAGCGAGAGCTGGACGCAGGCCAACATCACCAGCCGTGGAAACCTCGGGCGCATGTATCCGCTCAACACGACAGAAAACGGCCTCAAGGAAGGCGATACACCTTCCCTCCTTCATATCCTTCCCATTGGGTTAGGCACACCTGGTTTGCCCAAGGCGGGCGGCTGGGGTGGCCGGTATACCAAGGAGAGTGACTACTACCGGATCTCGCAGAACCTTTACACGTCCAAGTACCAGTTGGATCAGGTAGGCGACGTCAGTTCCCGGCGGCTGTCGGTGGCACGCTGGCGCAAGGCCTTTCAGGCGGACTTTGCGGCCAGAGCGAAATGGCTGATTTCGAGCTATGGCAGTGCCAACCATCCACCAGATGCTCGTATCACCGGTGCCAGCGCACTGACAGTGCCATCGGGGCAGACGGTCCCGCTCGATGCCACACCGTCGACGGATCCAGACGGCAATGGCTTGAGCTATCACTGGTGGGTTTACAGAGAGGCAGGCTCCCATACCGGGAGCATGACCATCGAGAACGATCGTGTCGCCGTGACAAGCCTGGTCGCACCTCAGGTGACATCGACCAAGACCGTTCATGTCATCCTGGAGGTCACGGATTCCGGATCGCCGGCCTTGACCCGCTACCAGCGCCTTGTCCTGACGGTGAATCCTTGAATGGACGTCGTGCCCAGATAAAGGTTAGCCGTCCCAGGCAGGTCGAGCCAACCAGCCATCGCACATGGCCGAGCCAGCCCTTGGTACAGGCCGTGTTCCGCCCGGGCGGCAAGGTGCGCCATCCTTGCCCGCAATGTGGCCTGCAGCGACACGACCGCGATGCTGTGCACTGCAAAGCGTGTGGGCTGCTGCTCAACATCCCAAATGATGAAGCCTGAAGGCACCACTACCAGCCCTGGCTC
>NZ_DATAGQ010000172.1:0-16378 GCF_036263595.1 Geminicoccus sp.
CGGCGCCGACGCTGGACGGCAGTGATCACCTCGATGCGCGGTGGGGGTCCGTTTGGATCAGAAGCCATGACCTTATCCATAGGCGTATGCCTATGCCTTATCGGCTATCGACCCTGTCCGGTTCAAATGGGGTGCAGTCCAACTAGCAGTACGCCCTATCGATGTACCAGACGGTTCATTTTTGTACCAAAAGGGCAATGATCATGACTCCTCTAGGGAAGGCACTGAGGAACCTACGAATGGATCGTGAGTGGCTTCTAAAGGAAATGGCTGACGGGATTGGCATAACGCCATCCTTCCTGAGCGCAGTCGAGACCGGTCGGAAAAGCCCGCCAATGGATCTCGTCGATCGGATAGCACTGTGGGGAAAGCTCGATAGTAAGACCAGAGATAAGCTCTTCGTTGCTCTGGCTGAAACAACTAATGAGGTAACCCTCCGCTTACGGAAGGATGCCTCCTATGCTAATCGCGAAGCCGCTGCGATACTAGCGAGAACATTTGGAGATCTGACAGCAGAAGATATCGAGTCAATCAAGAGGATCGTCAATAGGAGACGCTCATGACCGAGCTTGTCGTTTCGGCAGATCCACTGTCTACCAATTTCATCGAAAGCATCGCCGACTATGTTCGCGAAATCTGTGCAACGCCAGATCCATTTTTGCCGATCGTGGACATCCTCGAATTCGGTCTTGAACGGCTTGCTCCTGGATATGTGTTCGAGGTTCGTTCAGTAGAAGAACTTGGCCGAAACCATGGACAAGTCGATCCAATTGCAAAGACACTTGCGTTAAGAGAAGATGTTTATGAGGGACTGGTGAATGATGTGGGAAGAGATCGCTTCACTGCTGCTCACGAACTCGGCCATGCCTTACTGCATGGCAGGTCACTGAATCGATCACCCACCGGAACTGCTAGAAAGATCTACTGCGATCCGGAATGGCAAGCGAATACGTTTGCTGCTGCTTTACTGATGCCACAGGCAATGGTAAAGCAGATGAAGTCATTAGAGCAAGTTAGCGACGAATTTGGGGTTTCTGATGAGGCAGCTGCTGTGCGAGTACGCAAGCTAGGTCTCACACTTCCCCGCTTTGGTTAGGAGTGGCGCTGTTGGTAGCAGCGCCACTCCTAGTGTCCTGACGGGAGTTGGACGCAACCCTGAGGGACGCGCCTTGGACCGGAGGACGTTCGCTGGAACACGCGAAACGTACGCACTCCGAATTCATGGCGCAAGAATCTGCGTCTGAATCGGAGCAACTTTCATGGACATCTCAAAACGCGCTGCACCGCCTGGCTTCAGGTGGGTCTGTGTTCGGTACCGCCGTGTGCGGAACTCGGACAAGATCCTTGATGCGCATTCGTATGGATACGAGGCGTGGTGCTTCCTCGTCCGTTGCTAGTAGCTAACTGAAGCGAACATGAGGAACCGGGTGCTGTTGAGGAGGCAGCATCTGGTTCTTTCATTGGCAGTAGACGTTATGCTGACAAGGATGAACTTCGATGAACTCGTCGTTGCGGGAGCGGTTCGAACGACTGGGGCCGGTCCGAACGACTGGGGCCGGTCCGAACCGTCGACCGCGTGTCCTCCGGTTCGCCCGCCGACCTGATGCTGGTTCCTGATAAGCAACCTGTCGCCACTGTGACGGCGGCGCTCGCCTTGGCGCGACGCGGCATGACCCTGCTCGGTGCCAAGCGAGCCCTGGAAGAGATGCTGGCCTCGGGCCGCGCGTTTGTTGCGGTTCCGACCGTCGAGGATGCCGACGTGCTGATGTCAGAACTCGCGGCTGCCGGCGTGGCGGCCAAGGTGCTGGCCAAGGAGCCGTCCGTCGACGTGAAAGCGATCCGCGAGCGCCTGTCCTTGAGCCAGGAGCAGTTCGCCCTGCGCTATGGCCTGGATGTCGACGCCGTCCGTAACTGGGAACGCGGCCGTCGCCAGCCGGACCGGGCCGCCCGCAGTTATCTGCGGGTCCTCGCGCGCGAGCCGGCGCTGGTGGCGGAAGCACTCGTCGGCAGGTAAGCCGTCACGACGAGGACCGCCCCGTCTTCGTCGGCAGCTACTCGGCGCTCAAGCCGCGATCAGTTCGTCCCGGACAAAGTGCAGCCGGATCATCTTCGGCCGGCGCTCCGAACCGGCGAAATGACACTGCACGGCGTCCCGCACCATCGTGCGAAGCTCCGCCAGGTCATCGGCCTCCGTGAAGATCGGCTCCCCCACGGCCCGCGCCACAAAGCCGCCCTCGACCGCTTCCTCGACGACGAAGATCAGCTCGACATCGCCTGCGCTGGTCCCGTCACTCATCCGAACAGTTCCTCCAAGAGACGCGCCACCGACCAGCCACGCGTCCTGGCCACCTCCGCCAGAATGGCGTGGAGCGTGCCGACCTTCAACGGCCGATGGTTGGGAATGGTGATGGGCGGCACATCGGGCAGCTCATGGCGCAGCCTCACATGGCTGCCCGTCTGCCGCTCGACCTCATACCCGACCCGCCGCAGTGCCCGGATCAGCGTCGGCGCATCGAGGTCACGCGGTAGCTTCATGCGTTGGCTCTAGCGCACGGGCCGGAGAAAGGTCGAGACCGTCGATGCCAACCGGTCCGAAACCCCAGCTCCGCAGCATGATGCCGGCACTGGCAAAGCATGACGGCCACCATTCTATATGGCAGGAAAGCTGGTCATGGCGCAGACGGACGATTCATTCTTCCAGTGGGACGAACCGTCTCAATCTGGAGCGGCAGAAAACTCGATGAGCAGATCCGATCGGTACACGGATGACCTGGGCGAGATGGACGGCGTCGGCGAGCAGGTGGCCGACTTCCTGCCAAGCCCGGCAGAGCTAGCCAGGCGGGACAGCACCGTGAAGGTCACCCTTGGCCTCAGCCACCGGAGCCTGGACTTCTTCAAGCGGGAAGCCGCCAAGCACCACGTCCCCTACCAGCGCATGATCCGCGCCCTCGTCGACGAGTATGCGCAGCGGCAGATGAGCGGCGAGGGATCCAACGGAGGCTGACAGGCTTTCCTTCGTCGGCGGCGGGAAGCCGGCCCCGCCCATCATGAAGAAGGAGCGCCATGCCCCGCGACGTTACCGATGCCGAAGGCACCGTCTGGTCCTGCATCCAGGCCTTCGCGGGCCTGGGCAACGATCGGCACAAGGCCGAAGCGGCAAAGGTCGAGGGGCCGCCGGATCGCGTGCATGTCGTGTGCACGCCGAGCGGCGGGGCGGCCTCGGTGCGGCTGGAGCTGCCGGTCGACTGGGAAACGGCCATGGCCGACGACGAGCTGGCGCGCGCGATCCGTGCCGGGCTCGGCTAGAAGCAGCCGCCCCTCAGCCCGCGAACGCCATCCGCCGGAAGCCCGGCAGCTCGCTGTAATGGATCAGGAACACGTTGTTGGTCGCGGCCAGTGCCCGGGCCGAGCGGGTATAGGCCTGGTTGGAGACCACGCAGGCCGCCTGCGCCTGGTAGTATTGCCGGGCGGCCGCCACCTCCTGCACGGCCTTGTTGCCGACCGGGGCCGAGTGGTACTTGCACTGGAAGACCACCGCCCGGCCCTTGTGCTCGGCGATGATGTCCGCGCCCTGGTCGCCGCTGGCCGCGGTCGGCCGGGCCCGCCAGTTCTGCCGGCGCAGCACCTCCATGCAGTACTGCTCGAAATCGGTGCCGGTCAGGCGGCGTGCCGGCTTGCCGGTCTCCAGGGCCTCCAGCTTCTTCTGGCGCACTGCCTCGTCCAGGAGCGCGATGGCGAAGACGTGGAAGTGCTGGGCAAAGTAGGCCTGCTCGCGGGGCTTGAGCTGCGGGACGACGAGCTTGCGCACGAACCGGTCGAGATGGGCGTGCCAGCGATCCGTGTCCTCCACGCCGTAATCGTCGGGATGGACCAGGCGGGCGCGGTTGAGCGCCAGCTTGTCGGCATGGGCGAGAAAGGCGCGCCGCACCGCGCCAAGGCAGCGCCGCCGTGCGCGATGGCGCCGGTAGCTCCGCCCGAGCGAGCGGCCAATCAGCGGCGCCAGCAACAGGCCCGCCAGCAGGAGCCAGCCATTCACCTGCACCGGCCGGCCGAGCATCTGCCCCGCCAGGTCCTGCATGAGGCCGGCCATCATCGGCAACAGGATGAGCGCCAGCAGGGTGTTCCTGGCCTTGTGGCCGATCGGCGCGGGCAAGGCTTTCGCCTTGGGCTGCCGCCGAGCCCGCCGCTTTGGCTGGATGGCTGGGGAGCGGACTGTGGTCCTTCGCGCGCTCAGTGCAGATCTTGCCACAACACACTGGCGCCCGGGGGTTTCCGCTGGGGGAGACTCGTAACCCACATGTTACCAGCCTGTGCATAATGCGGCTAGATGAGAATATTCTCGTAGCGCCTGCCCGTTTCGGGCGAAGATGGCGGCTTGAGCCCTGTCCACCCAGCCCGCGGGAGCACCAGGCATGCAACATGCATTCTGCATGAACGAACCCGAGGACCTCAGCCATTCCAATGGCTTGGCTTTTCTCGGAGGGCCTCGGGCGGCCAGTGGCGCCGGGGTGGCCGACGAGGAGAAGCCCTCGTCAGCCCGGCATCAACGCTATTTAGCGTACATGCCGCCATCGACCGGCAGGATCACGCCGTTGACGAAGGACGCATCCTCCGAGGCCAGGAACACCGCGACCTTGGCGACTTCCTCCGCCCGCCCGGCCCGCCCGAGCGGCACGTCGGCATACATGCCGGGGCCGGTCTGCGGGTCGTCCAGGAGGGACTGGATCATCGGGGTGGCGACCGGGCCTGGGCAGATGCAGTTCACCCGGATGTTCTTCGGGCCCCAGTCGACCGCGAGCGTGCGGGTCAGCGAGACCACGCCGCCTTTGGCGCAGGTATAGGCGTCGGCGCCGAGGATGCCGGCAATGCCCTGGATCGAGGCATTGTTGACGATCGCCCCGCCGCCCTGGCGCACCATGACCGGGATGGCATGCTTGCAGCCGAACGCCACGCCTTTCATGTTGATGGCGACGATGCCGTCGAAGGCATCCTCCGGCGTGTCGACAATGCTCGCCATCTTGTAGCGCCCGGTGGCGCTGTGCCCGACCGCCGCATTGTTGAACAGCACGTCCAGCCGGCCGGTCCCCTCCGTCGCGAACGCCACCAGGGCGGCAAGCTCGGATTCCTTCGACACGTCGATCCGGAATGCCCGCCCGCCGATCTCGCCCGCCACCTTCTCGGCCCCCTGCCCGTCCAGGTCCGCCACCACCACCCGGCCGCCCTCGGCCGCGAACAGCCGGCAGGCCGCCGCCCCCATGCCGGACGCACCACCCGTCACCACGATCACCTTGTCCTGGAACCGTCCCACCACCGTCTCCATCCGCTACGTTCGAACCATCAACGCCTGTGCCGCCCCGAGCGTCCCACGATCAGGGCGACGATGCTGGCCAGAAGCCCGCAACAGGGCAGGATGGCCATCGCCACCTGCCACTCCCGCCCGCCATAGACGCGCACGCCCAAGGCGGTCTGCCCGCTCCAATTGAGGTCGAGCAAGGCTCCCACCACGATCTGCACCGCCGCACCCGCCAGCAGGACCGAGCTGTTCACGATCCCGGCCGCCGTGCCGGCCCTGGCATTCCCAAAGGCATCCCTGGCCAGCGCGAACGCCACCGGCATGACGCCCGAGGCAAGCCCGGCCACGACCAGGCAGAGCATCACCGCGACCAGCGGCAGGCCCGGCACCAGCACCGCAACCGCCCAGGCCAGCGCAACGAGGACGGACCCGCCGAGGAGCACCGGCGAACGACGCCCGAGGCGATCCGACAGCCAGCCGGCCAGCGGCCCGCCGGCCGCCCAGGTGATCAGCAGCAGCGAGACGATCCCGCCAGCCTGCGCCCTGCCCAGCCCATGCACCTGGACCAGCCAGGGCACGCCCCACAGACCCGCAAAGGTCAGGATCGGCGCCCCGATGGCGCCGGTCAGGGTGAACAGCTGCCAGGTGAGCGAGAGACGCAGGAGGGCACCCAGACCACCCGCGTCCTCCATCGGGGCAGCCGTCGCCCTTCGATGGGCCGGCGCAGCAGCAGGACGGTCGCGCAGCACCAGCGCCAGGAGTGTCGCCAGCAGGAGCGCCACCAGGGCAGCCGCCACCGCGCTGGCGCGCCAGCCAATCCCATCCACGAGCATGGCCAGGGGCACCTGCCCGAGGATGCCGCCAAGCGTCCCAGCCGTCAGCGTCAGCCCGGCAAACAGGCCGAAGCGCGCCTGCGGGATCCAACTGCCGGCCAGCTTGAGGGTGCCGACATAACCGACACCGGAGGCGGCGCCGAGCAGTGCCCGGGCAAGCCCACCCACCACCAGGCTGCCGGACAGAGCGAACAGCGCGCTGCCGACGGCCAGCACAAGGCTGGCCACGACCAGGAGCCTCTTTGGGCCGACACGGTCGACCATGACGCCTACCGGCACCTGCACCACCGCATAGGCCCAGAAGTAGGCGGCCGACAGCACCCCCAGGCCCGCGGCCGGAACGCCGAAGTCGCGCATCAGTTCGGGCACCATGACCGACGGTGCAACGCGATGAAAGAAGCCGAAACCGTAGAAGAGGGCTCCCAGCCCCCACATCGCCAGCGCCGTCCGTTCCACGCCCCCGATCGCCAAGAGCGTTCCTTCCAGAGCCGTCGCCTCGCGTCCGGGAACGGCTTGCCGCGTCACGTGGCGTTGCGCAATCGCAACCGGGCCACAGCCGGCTCCACCCAAGCGGCGACAGGACAGTGCCCCGGCGGTTGCCTGTTCGCCGTCCGACCTGCCATGACCGACCCATGACAACGCTGGAACCCTACCATATCGACCGGACCGCGCCCTGCCTGATCGTGGCGGATCACGCGGGGCGGGTCGTGCCCGAGGGCGTGGAACTGGGCGTCGACCCGGATGACCTTGCCCGCCATATCGGCTGGGACATCGGTGCCGCCATCGTGACGCGGCAGCTTGCCGATCGGCTTTCGGCACCTGCCCTGCTCTGCCACGTGACCCGCCTCGTGATCGACCCGAACCGCCGGCCGCGGCTGCCATCCTCCATGCCGGTGGTAAGCGACGGCACCGTCGTGCCTGGCAATCGCGACCTGAGCGAGGAAGATGTGCAGGCTCGGATCCGCGAACATTTCCTGCCCTACCACCGTGCCATCGCGCGCTGGATCGGCGCCAAGCGCAGGGACGGGATCGCACCTGTGCTGATCGCGGTGCACAGCTTCACGCCCAGGATGCTGGGAACGAGCCGGCCATGGCAGGTCGGCGTGCTATGGCGGGGCGACCGTCGGATCTCGGCGCCCTTGCTGGATGGGCTGCGGCGAGATCCCTCCATCTGTGTTGGCGACAACCTTCCCTACTCGGGCCAGGAAGATTTCGGCTACACGATCAACTTCCACGCCCAGCGTACCCATATCCCGCATGTGATGGTGGAACTACGCCAGAACGAGATCGACCGCCCGGATACGGCGCTGGCCTGGGCTGATCGGCTGGCTGACCTTCTGGTGCCGATCCTGGCCGATCCGGGCCTTTATGAACTCTATGGCGGCGACAATCTCGAGACGCTGCCAGAAGGCATGTCGTGGCGCGACGCCGCCAGCAGTTCCGCCAGCGTCCGCTGACCATTCCGCTTGAGAGGCGATCCCATGGACGACGATACCCGTACCGAACTCGAGGCCGCTGCCTTTCGCCGGCTCGTGCAGCACCTGCGCGGCCGCACGGACGTACAGAACATCGACCTGATGAACCTAGCCGGCTTCTGCCGCAATTGTCTGGCGAAGTGGTACACCGAGGCGGCCAAGAGCCGCGGTGTGGCCGACTTGGACTACGAGTCCGCACGGACCCTGGTCTATGGAATGCCGTACGCCGAGTGGAAAGAACGCTTCCAGAGCGAAGCGTCCTCTGACCAGCAGGCGGCGTTTAACCGCTCCCAGGCCGAGCACTAGCTCGCGCAAGGTTCAGGCTGAGGCGGTGGATTCCCGGCTAAGTTCCACAAGGTCCAACGGGATGTGGATGGAACAGGCTGTGGAAGATGAAGTGGAACCGACTGAGGCTGCTGATGCCGGCATCACCTCATCCTGAGCCGAAGATACGGCAGAGGCTGTGGATAACATGCGAACTGCCTGTACGGTGCATAACTTGGGGGAAGTCGCTGATCCGGTTTAGGTTCGGTTGACCGAGTTTGCCTTGGAAAGTTGTTCGAGGTTATCCACAGAGCCTGTCAGACATAGGTGGAAAGCAGTTCCTCCACGAACCGCGGCACCTCGATGGTGGCACGCCCGTAGCGCCGCTCCTCGAAACGGGAGCCCACCAGCGACTCCTCGAGATTGATCTCCACGGTATGTGCGAGACCATCGGCCCGGACAGCCTCCACAAAGCCTGCAGCCGGATAGACATGGCCGGACGTCCCGATGGCGATGAACAGGTCGCAGGCGTCCAGCGCGTCCTCGATCTTGTCCAGTGCCAGCGGCATTTCGCCAAACCAGACGATGTCGGGTCGCAGCCCGGCAGTCCGGCGGCAATGCGGGCAGACGTCATCCACCTCCAGATCCCCCTGCCATTCGCCCTGCCAGGCACAGTGGAGACAGCGGACGGCATCGAGTTGGCCGTGCATGTGGATCAGCCGCTGCTGGCCTGCACGCTCGTGCAGGTTGTCGACATTCTGCGTGACGACAAGAACCTCGCCGGGCCAGCGGCGCTCCAACTCGGCCAGAGCGAGATGAGCGGAATTGGGCGCAATCGCAGCGTCTTGAAGCTGACGGCGACGGTAGTTGTAGAATCGATGCACTTGCGCGGGATCCCGAGCAAATGCCTCGGGCGTCGCTACCTCCTCGAACCGGCGGCCCTCCCAAAGGCCACCCGCGCCGCGAAAGGTAGGCAGGCCAGACTCGGCGGAGATTCCGGCACCTGTGAGAATGACGATGCGTGCGTCCATACCGACACGATGCCGCATCGGCGCGGGCCTGATGGACGACGCCCTCGGTAGATTGATGCTTGCTGAGGCAGAATCAAACGTGCTCATGCGGTCCTGCTTCGTGTCGCTCATCCGACGAAGATCTCCTGCCTGCCCGGTTCGACCGTGGGCACTGCCTAGTATGCCATCATCAGAACATGGATCAGCACCGCCCCGGTTCCTCCGGCGCGACATGGATGACCGCCACTTTTCATCAATCCGCTCGACCCCTCTTCGGATCCCTTTGGAGCGGCGGGCGCTGCATACCATGCTCGCGACGGGCACCCAAGCGGCGTCGCGCATTCTTTCAACAGGGTCTTGGTCTCAGTCGGACATAGGCGGCTTCGGCATCCGATCCATACGGGCCTTCTGCCACAGAGAGTTGCCTGACCCATGCCCGGCGGAGAAGCCGAGGATGCGGCCAATGAAGGACAGGCCACAGCCACTTCGATCAGCCAACCATCCAGTCAGCTGATTCTCCATCATTTATCAATTTGCCTGCAGAGGCTGTTTGACAGTGGCACTTTAAAAGAACAAATTAAGAACATCGAGGTGCCCATGAATGTCCAGACCTTGCCGGTCCCCTATCCCCAGGCCTGCGCGACCCTGGAAGAGGCTTGTGCGGACGCTCCTCGAGCGTTCGCTGCCACCTTGCGGTTTGCCCTGTCGCGCCTGGGAAATGACAGCCGTCCGAGCATGTTCTGCACACTGCAGCGCCACCAATACGAACATGGCCGCCTGTTCGGCCGCGGGGTCGAGGCTGGCGGTTCCCTCCTGGTGGTGGAGCCGCGCAAGCCGATCGAGGTGTTGTGGGCTGCCGAGCAGGCGCTGCGTTCGGGTGCCGTGGCGGGCGTGGTCGCCGTGGTCGACCAGGTGACGCTGACCCAGACGCGCCGGCTGGACCTGGCCGCGCGCGAGGGCGGCGCCTCGGCCCTGCTGCTGCACATCCGCGAAGGCGGCCTCAGCGCAGCGCGGCGGCGCTGGCGTGTCGGCAGCTTGCCATCGGCGCCCAACCCTTTCGACCAGCGAGCGCCCGGCGCGTTTCGGATCCGTGCCGAACTGGTTCGCAGCCGCGCCGAGCCACTCTCGATGTGGATGCTGGAACAGGATGGTGAGACGCATCGTTTCCGTCTGGCTGATCGACTGGCCGATCGTGGTCTGGTCGAGAACGGCCGGCCGGCCGAAGCTGCCTGAGGACGTGCCGCTTGCCCTGATCGAGAAGGGGCCACACGGCCTGCGGCTGCGCGCCCTGAATGCGGCCGCGCGTGCGCGGGGCCTTCGTCGGGGGCAGGCCCATGCCGATGCGCGGGCCGTCCTGCCCGACCTGGTTTCCGCTCCGGCCGAGCCCAATTGGGAAGCCCAGGCGCTGGTGCGTCTGGCTCATTGGTGTGAACGTTGGTCACCCACCGTGGCGATCGATCCCTCGCCGGATGGCCTGGAAGGCCTCTTTCTCGACGTGACCGGCGTCGACCACCTGTTCGGCGGTGAGGCAGGGCTGCTGGAGGATTTGCGTGAACGGTTCGGCTCGGCTGGCATCGGCACGCAGATGGCGGTCGCACCGACCGCGGGAGCGGCCTGGGCATTGGCTCGCTGGTCCGGAGGTTGCGCAAGCCGGTTGGAGCTGGAGCAGATCCGCGAGGGCTTGGCCTCATTGCCGATCGCAGCCCTGCGGCTCGGCGAGGAGACGCTGCGCCTTGCCCGCCTGTTCGGGTTGCGCCGCATCGGCGACCTGTACGGCATGCCAAGAACCGGCTTGGCCCGGCGCTTTCGCGCGACGGATGGCCAGGACCTGGTGCGCCGGCTGGATCAGGCCCTGGGTCTGATCGAGGAGCCTCTCGTTCCGGTACGACCGCCGGTACGATACCGGGCGGTCGAATCGTTCGCGGAACCGGTGATCGACTTGGCAGGAGTGGAGGCCTATCTGCCTCTGCTAGCCGCCACCTTGGCCACGCGGCTGCAGCAGGATGCCCGCGGAGCTTCGTCGCTGCGGCTGGACGGATTTCGTTCCGACGGTGCGGTGGTGGGTCTTGCCGTACGTATGACCGTGCCGACCGTCCAGGCCGAGATCTGGCTGCGCCTCCTGCGCGAGAAGGGGCTGGAGCGGCTGGATCTTGGCTTCGGAATCGATGTCCTGGCCTTGTCCGCCGACCGAACCGAGCCGACCGATCTCGTCCAGCCGCCGCTGGAGCTGGAGGCAGGCAGCCGGCGGGATGCACGCCCGTTGAGCGAGCTCGTGGACAGGCTGGCGGCAAGGCTGGGTGAGCATGCCGTCACCATGCCGGTCCGCTATGAAAGCTGGCTGCCCGAGCGTTCCGAGCGCCGTGTTCCTGCGCAGCGTGCCATTCTGGGGACAGCCATGGGCCGGCCGCTCGTCCGGCCGCGCCCGATCCTGATGTTCGATCCGCCCGAGCCCATCGAAGCGCTGGCGGAGTTGCCGGACGGTGCCCCCGCCCGCTTCACCTGGCGGCGGGTTCCTCGCCGCGTCGCCCGGGCCGAGGGACCGGAGCGGTTGGCGCCCGAATGGTGGCAGCCGGCCCATGTCCAGCGGGACCGTACCCGGGACTATTATCGTGTCGAGGACGAGGATGGCGTGCGCTACTGGCTGTTCCGCGAGGGACTGTACGGGCAGGACGACGGCAAGCGGCTGCCGTCCTGGTGGATGCACGGGCTGTTCCCATGACCGGTCTGGACGAAGCCGGCTATGTTGAACTCGGGGTCCGGACCAATTTCTCTTTCCTGGAAGGCGCTTCCCACCCGGACGAGATGATCCTGCAGGCCAAGGCGATCGGGCTGCCGGCCATCGGCATCGCGGACCGCAACACGCTGGCCGGCATCGTCAGGGCCTACGAGGCCGCCAGGAAGGCGCAAGTCAGGCTCCTGGTCGGCTGCCGGCTCGCTTTCCTCGACCGGACGGAACTGATCGTCTTTCCCCGCGACCGGCCGGCCTATGGAAGGCTTTGCCGCCTGCTCTCGATCGGCAAGACCGAGATGGCCTGGGTCCAGGACATCGAGGGTGAGCGGATTCCCAAGGGTGAGACCAAGCTCCGCTTCGACCAGGCATGGGCCCTGGGCCAAGGGATGATCGCCCTGGTGCCGGCCCCTGCCCGTCTCGACCTCGTGTTCGAGCGGCGGCTGACTGCCTGGGCCGCCGCTTGGCCGGATCGGATCTACTTGGCCGCAGCTCCGCTCTGGCGTGGCGACGACCGGGCACGCCTCGACCGGCTGGCCGGCATCGCTCATCGGGCAGGCGTGCCGCTCTTGGCCAGCAATGCCGTGCTCTATCACCATTTCGACCGGCGGCCCCTGCAGGACGTGCTCACCTGCATTCGCAAGGGTACCACGATCGATGCGGCCGGTTTCGTGCTGCAGGCCAATGCCGAACGCTACCTGAAGCCGCCGGCCGAGATGGCGCGCCTGTTCCGCTCCCATCCCGAGGCCCTGGCGCGGACGGTGGAGGTGGCCAGGGCCTGCACCTTCAGCCTGAAGGAGCTGGCCTATGACTATCCGGACGAGCCGGTGCCGCCCGGCTGGACGCCGCAGCGCCGGCTGGTCCGCCTTGCCTGCGCGGGAGCCAGACAGCGCTGGCGCGACGGTGTGCCTGCCAAGGTGACGAGGATCCTCGCCAAGGAGCTGCGCCTGATCCGCAAGCTGAACTACGCACCCTATTTCCTGACCGTGCATGACATCGTCGCCTGGGCCCGGCATCCCGATCGCACGATCTTGTGCCAGGGCCGGGGCTCAGCGGCCAATTCCGCGGTCTGCTACTGCCTGGAGATCACCAACGTCGATCCGGTCGAGCAGGACGTGCTGATCGAGCGGTTCATTTCAGCCGAGCGGCAGGAGCCTCCCGACATCGATGTCGACTTCGAGCACGAGCGGCGCGAACTCGTCATGCAATACGTCTACGAGCGCTATGGCCGGGACCGGGCGGCGATCGTGGCGACCGTGATCCACTACCGCCCGCGTTCCGCGATCCGCGACGTGGGCAAGGCCCTGGGGCTGACCGCCGACGTGACCGCGCGCCTCGCCGACACGGTCTGGGGCTCGCACGGTACCACAATCGAGAACAGTCATGTCGACCGCACCGGCCTCAGCCGCGAGGATGTTCGCTTGGCCCAGGCCCTGGCTCTGGCGGGCGAGCTGATCCGGTTCCCGCGCCACCTGTCTCAGCATGTCGGTGGTTTCGTGCTGACCAGGGGCCCGCTCGTCGAGATCGTGCCGGTGGGCAACGGGGCGATGAAGGACCGGACCTTCATCGAGTGGGACAAGGACGACATCGACGTCCTCAACATCATGAAGGTCGACATCCTGGCGCTTGGCATGCTGACCGCGCTGAAGCGTGGCTTCGCCCTGATCGAGCAGGCTTACGGGGTGCGCATCCCGACCCTGGCGAACGTCCCGCGCGAGCGGAAGCGGGTCTACCGAATGCTGCAGCGGGCGGATTCGGTGGGCGTCTTCCAGGTCGAGAGCCGGGCACAGATGGCGATGCTGCCACGCCTGCGGCCCGAGTGCTTCTACGACCTGGTGGTGCAGGTCGCGATCGTCCGGCCCGGCCCGATCCAGGGCAAGATGGTTCATCCCTATCTCCAGCGCCGGGTGGAGCGGCGAGACAAGGGGGACGCCTTCGGCATCGATTATCCTCATCCTGCCCCCGAGCATGGCGACAAGGACGAGTTGCGACGGGTCCTGCACAAGACGCTCGGCGTGCCGCTGTTCCAGGAGCAGGCCATGCGGATCGCGATGGTGGCCGCGAAGTTCACCGGCGATGAAGCCAACGGGCTGCGCCGCGCCATGGCGACCTTTCGCCATGTCGGCACCATCGGCAATTACGAAAAGCTGATGGTCGATCGAATGATCGCGCGCGGCTACGAGCCCGAGTTCGCACAGAACTGCTTCCAGCAGATCCAGGGATTTGGCGAGTACGGCTTTCCTGAAAGCCACGCCGCCTCCTTTGCGCATCTGGTCTACGTGTCGGCCTGGATGAAGTGCGACTTTCCCGACGTGTTCGCGGCAGCGCTCCTGAACAGCCAGCCGATGGGCTTCTATGCCCCGGCCCAGATCGTGCGGGACGCCCGGGAGCATGGGGTCGAGGTGCGGCATCCGGATGTCGGTGCCAGCGACTGGGACGCCACCTTGGAGCAAAGGCCGAAAGGCCGGCGCCGGGCGGTGCGCCTGGGGATGCGCTCGATCGACGGCTTCCGGCAGGATTGGGCGGCAGCGATCGTCCAGGCCCGCCAGGCAGGACCGTTCACGTCGATGGACGACCTCCGCAACCGTACCGGACTGGTGGCCGCCGCCCTTGACTGCCTGGCCGCCGCCGATGCGCTAGGCTCCTTGGGTCTGTCGCGGCGGCAGGCTTCATGGGCGGCCAAGGGCACCCTCCATGCTCCCTTCCCGCTGTTCGCCGCCACGGGCCTGGAAGAGGCTGATGGCCCGCCCCCGCCAGCCTTGCCCAACGCGTCGCCCGCCGAGGAGGTGGTGGGCGACTACCAGACCCTCCGCCTCTCGTTGAAGGGACACCCGGTGGGCTTCTTGCGCCAGCGCTTGGCCGAAGCGGGTGCCCTGCCCCATGCCGCCCTCCCACATATCGCTTCCGGCCGCTGGGTGAGCGTGGGTGGCGTGGTGCTAGTCCGCCAGCGCCCGGGATCGGCCAAGGGTGTGGTGTTCCTGACGATCGAGGATGAGACCGGGATCGCCAACATCGTGCTCTGGCCGAAGACGTTTGAAGCCTTCCGGCCAGCCGCGATGGGAGCCCGGATGCTCATGGTTCGGGGCCGGCTGCAGCGTGAGGACGGCGTGACCCATCTGGTCGCCGAGCACATCGAGGACTGGACCGATTTCTTGAGGACGCTTGCCGACATGGAGCGCACGCAACAGGAACGGAACGCTGCTCGCCGCCATCCACGCAACGTGCGGACCATCCCGCCATCACGGGACTTTCACTAGCCGGCAGCGAGCTTCCCGTTGACCTCTCTGCCAGAGCCGCAAGCGGCACGTGAACGCGGGACATCACAGACGAGCGTGCTGCCTCGGTCACCCGACGCCATCAATGTCTTGCCCCAAGTCGGCGCAAAACATGAGTTGTGACTGCGCCACAAGCCATGGTGGATCGGCGACCACGCGGGATTTGCGGCAATGAGATACCGCTCTTGAAGGAGGGACGAGCCTAGCAGGCGCTGCAGATGGGCTGGAACAGCGTCCGTCAGTATTGGCACCGTGAGATCTGGATCGTGAAAGGCCTCGGCGGTGCCTTGCTTGATAGCCGGTTTCATCCGCGCGGCTCGCCTGTCGGTGGACGGTGGGCCATGAATCCGCTTGCTACAAGCATCGCAGGCAGGAGGCTGCGCAGGGGGTGGCGGGGCTTAGCCAAACGATGCCTGATGCCATCGAAGAAGCGGTCCCACCGAGGGAGCAGAGGCCCAGCTGCCGCAAGGCGCATGACACACCCGGTCGAGGAAGTGGCCCGGTCGAGGAAGTGGCCGCCAGGGAAAGCCCCGATCCTTGGCTGGCGCCCGCAGCCCTGCCCGGCAAAGGCCAAGTCGCCTTCCGTCTTCCTTGCAGGAAGCGGATCGATCGCGTGCTGGCAGTCGATGGTCGGCGAGCAAGGCGTGGGCGAACCTGGAGACCCAGTCGATGCCTCAGCCAAGCACTTTGCGATTGGAGGCCTGCTCCTGTGGGACGGGCGGGAAACCTCGTGCCGCTGCACAGCAGCGGTGCAGGGCGCTGCGGCGGAATGCGACGATGATGGCCTTGCCCGATCAGGATGAAACGGTGTGGGCGGCTCGGCTCCTTGGACGCACCGGATGTGAACGCCGCCGCCATCTGGCGATCGCCTTTACTGTTCAGCCCGTAGGGGATGGTCGGCTGTTGACCCCGATGACCTGCGGCCATCACGCGTCCCTCTGATCGGAGGACGACGTATCAAGATGCTCCGGGACTGTTGGAGGCGGATGGCGTCCGCTCACCACATCGCAGTGCCATGACGTGGTCGTCGGCAACTGGCTCGTACCACCCAGACACATTCGCTGGACAGTTGGTCATCGGCCGTTCCGCCTCTTCCATACAGGCAGGACCACGGTCCAGGGCCAACTGCTGTCAGCCGAGCGTCCCGGCGGATCCACTGCGCTGCTCGGTTCCTCCGGCAAAAGGTTGATCTAGCCGACCTTGTCCGATGCCGGCCGATTAGCGACTGATCGTCATCCAGCGTCCCGCCGGCCATCGGTCTGCCCTGATCCAAAGGGCGGGATGGTTGAATGCAGATCACCTGAAGAAACTGCCGCCCGTGCAGGAATCGAGCGAGGCGGCTCAGTGAGCCGCCTCGCATCCCCACCCGCCGGTGTTTGGGCTGGCGGGTGGGGCTGCTGGATCAGCGCAGGAGCTGGAGCATGGTCTGGGGCATCTGGTTGGCCTGGGCGAGCATGGAGACGCTGGCCTGGGTCAGCACGTTGTTGGAGGTGAACTTGG